>NZ_JAJEQM010000008.1 GCF_020687385.1 Hominilimicola fabiformis | reverse complement strand
TAGTAGGTTTTATTTCTCCACCTGTATATGTTTGATCTGCAATGTCTGTTATGTTGTCATTTGTAAGTGTTTTCTTTTCTATCACAAATTCAACTGCATCACTTTCAAGTCCCGAATAGTCTGCTGTTTTTTCGACTGTTGCTTTTACATAATGTGTACCTGCATTTGTCGGGACTTTTTCGGTATACGTTCCGTCTGCCGTATTTGAATATGTATATTTAATTGTTCCGTATTTCGCCTCTGCTGTCGGTGTATTTGCTGTTTCACCGTATGTCCAACCTGTTATTGTAAGCGGTTGTGTAAATTCATTTGTTTCAAAAGTCGATATTTTTTTCCAAACTGCATATAGTGTTGTATTGGAACTTATTGTAATACTGCCACCCGAACGGTATTCTGCTGATGTTGCATCTTTATCTGTCGCCCAACCAAGAAAATCATACCCTGTTCTTGTCGGCACACTGTCACTTATTGTAAAAGTTGCACTGTCGCCCGCAACTATTTCGGCACTGCTACCGTCCGGTGCATTTGTACCATTGTTTGCATCATAGCCGAGATAAACAGGAAATGTTGTTACTCCGCTTGATGTTTGAGTAAGCTTTATTTTATTATCCTCAAGTTTCAATGCGTAAGAGCTGTTGCTAACTCCAATCTTTGCCATATCATTGTATGTAAGCACAACGCCTTCTGCCGCATCAGCAATAACTCTGCCTTCTGATTCGCCCTCTACCGTAAGTATTAACGGATTTTTTATTGAAGATGTTATTTCAACATATTTAGTAGCAGATGAATCAGACATCAAATAAATATCATTTCCTACATTAATATTTGCATTACCGCCTATTTGCAATGTAGCCTCTCCTGTTGTTTTACAACTATGAAAAATTGCAGAACCACTTGGTGAATCGCCTACCGCCGTGTTACCCTTTATCACACCGCCGTTTATTATCGTTGTACCGAATGATGTATTATAGATTGCGCCGCCGGAATTTGACGAATTATTTTGTATAAGACCGTCATTTATAATAAGAGTAGCATCTCTTACATAAAACGCTCCTCCACCATATCCGGCACTTGAAAGTGTCGTCTTATTATTTTCAATAATACCGCCGTTCATTTCAAAGCTACCGCCATCTAAATATATAGCACCACCGTAATTTCTGCTTTCGCAACCCGAAATTGTGCCGCCCTTCATTTTAAAATTACCGCCGTCCATATACACTGCGGGTCCATAACCGCTGGTTCTTTTATGATTTGTAATCTTTGCCCCATCATTCATTATAACAGTACCGCCGGCCATATTAATCGCAGCTGCTGCCCCACTGTCAGAAATTATCACGTTGTTACCGTCTATTGTAACATTGCCAAGTGTAAGACTTCCGCTTACAACTTTTATCAAATTTCCCGATGTACTCATTCTGTTAAGCGTTCCGCCACCCGTGAATGTAACATCGCCTTTGATAGTAATTGCCGCCGTGATACCGACATTACCGTTTATTGTCACGGTTCCGCCTGATATTGTAACACCGCCTACCGTATCACCGTCATTCCATGTTGTGTCTGCGGAAATTGTTTCCGTAATTGCCTCGGCATGTACCAAAACGGTACTTGCAGGCAACACAGAAAACATCATTGCCAACGCCAGTATGATTGATAATAATTTTTTAGATTTCATGATTTTCCCTCCTAAAATTATATTATTCCCTCAAAAATATTTTCTAAAGAATTTATTATATTTATGTATCTATTCATACTTAAATTATACACCGTACACTGATGTACGATGCAATAATTTTTGAGTATTTTTCTTCCTTTTCGACATTACATTTTTGTTACAGAGCATTGCAGTTTGAACCTGTCAATAATCTGTCAACAACTCACGAAATCACATTTTATGATGTAATTTTTGAGGATTTTCAAAGCAGACAAACTGATAAATTTAAAAAAACAGTTGCAAAATTGAAAAAAACGTGTATAATATAAGTGAGTGTATCTTCAGGGCAGGGTGCGATTCCCTACCGGTGGTTAAAGTCCACGACCCTACTCAGTACAGTAGGCTGATTTGGTGAAATTCCAAAACCGACGGTTAAAGTCCGGACGGAAGAAGATGTTTTTTTGTGTATGGTTTGCCCTGTAGCTATGCTATGGGGCTTTTTTATTTCCCATTCATAGTGTCAAGACAAAATTTATGCGAAGAACTTTTCCTAAAGATACAAAATAAATTTTTAGGAGGCTTTTTAATTATGGAAGCAATCAACAATGTTCAAAACAAAACAAGGTTTACACCGAAATTTATCGCAAGTGTAGGAATACTGTCGGGTATATCTATTGTACTTATGCAGATTTTAGAATTTCCTATCCCGTTTATGCCGCCGTTTCTAAAGTTTGATTTTTCAACTTTACCTGCTTTGATAGGCGGATTTGCATACGGTCCTGTTACCGGTATTGCGATAGCATTCATCAAAGCGGCTCTACACCTGCTAAGAACAGACACAGGCGGTGTCGGTGAACTTGCCGACTTCCTTGCAAGCGGTTCACTTGTATTTGTTTCATCACTTATTTACAAGCGTATCAAAACAAGAAAAGGTGCTGTTTTAGGTCTTGTTCTCGGTGCAATAGCAATGGCAATCGTAGGCGGACTTGCAAACTACTTTATCTTGATACCGTTCTATACAAACGTTATGCCTATGGAGCAAATTATATCGCTTTGCGGCAAGGCTAATCCGCTTATAACAAACACTTTGGGATATGTTTTATACGGAGCAATTCCGTTTAATTTAATAAAAGCACTGTTGTTATCAATCATAACATTCGTACTATACAAACAAATTTCAAAGATTTTACATTAATTTGATATAGTAATAATTGCATTTTAGAAAAATATAGTGTATAATGAATTCTGTAATTTTTATTTTAAGGAGAAGTTTTATGGATTCTATTGTACAATCTATTGTCACAGCACTTTCAGGAAAAATATCAAAGGAATTAATTGTTTTTCTTGTATCAATGGTACCGTTGTTGGAGCTTAGAGGAAGTATTCTTGCGGCAGGACTTATGAAAATGAGTTTCTTCCCATCATACATTGCCGCAGTACTGGGTAATATGCTCCCGATACCGTTCATATTGCTGTTTATTGAAAAGATATTTGCGTGGATGAAAAAAAGTAAACGCTTTCACAAAATTCCCGATTGGCTTGAAAAGAAAGCACTTTCAAAATCGGCTCAAATCGAAAAATACGGCTATCTCGGCTTATTCCTTTTTGTAGCCATTCCGCTGCCGGGTACAGGTGCTTGGACAGGAAGTCTTATCGCAGTATTATTCGGTATGAAACCTAAAAAATCACTTTTGTTTATCTTTTTAGGTGTACTTACTGCAGGACTTATAATGTCGCTTTTATCATTCGGCGTTTTAAAACAACTTATTTCTTAGACATATCAAAAAATCGGACTGACAGTCCGATTTTTTTGTTCTGTTTTTCCAAACAAAAATGCCCTCCACAACAGATAATGCTGTCGTGAAAGGCATTTATATTAACTTATAACAAGTTTAAATGTTACTTCACCCTCATAAGCAGGTGTATAGTTACTGTAACCGATTCCCTGAACGGATAATACTGAAAGCATTGACGTCAATCTGTCAGAACTCGTTGTATAAAATTCACCGTCTTCATCGTATGAATATTGTCTTATAACGCTTAACGCCTCGTCTGCGTCTTTTGCGGAAATTACGATTGAACCGATAGGTTTATTTTCTTCTGGGGCTTCAATCGGATTGCCGTCTTTATCCAACTTATAGTATCTGCCGTATGCGATTTGGGCTCCGCCCGCAAGCGAATAATCATCTTCAACACTTGATTTTACTGTTCTTGAATTATTGATATTGTCAGCAGTTCCGTCATATACGGAACGATCGTCCGACTGAACATCAATACTTGCAATCGCTATTCCGTCATCTTGTGAATAAGCTTGAATATCGTTTGAATTATCAGCAACCTCAGCAGTTGTTTTCTGCGAAACCGCACCTTCGTCCGACTTTTCAGGTTCTGCAGAAACAGACGGTACCGCATTATTTTGTACCTTTGGACTTACAGACGGAGCAGATGTGGATTTACTGTTATTTGCAACCACACTGCTTTTTACTGAATTTGTACTCGCACTTGTTTGCGGCTTTGCCGTTGCAAGCGATGATGTACTTTTCGCTGTTTTATTTTCGGGAATAGTGTTTTCAACCGTTTCTTCAAATACTGTCGGTTGATTTTCTTCCGCATTGTCTTGAGCAGCCACTGCCGGTGCTGTCGTACTTACGGCAGCATTTCCGTCACTGTCAGTCACGACTGTTTCCTCTTGAATAACACCGTCATCATTTCCGTTCATCTTATCGACGAACATATTGCTGTTAGCCGTTACAACAGCTACCAACGCAAAGCAAGCCGCAGCCGCAGTATACTGTTTCCAATTACGGCGAACATTACGCATTACACGTCTTGTTATTCGTGCTTTTTTCTTTTCCTCTTCATCTATGCGGACATTTAATTTCTCCATAAAATCCACAGGAACATTTATGTCAGGGAGAGATTTAGCCGTTGAAATAATTGAACGCATAAATTCAAGTTCACTTTTGCAATTTGCACATTCCAATGCGTGTTTATCCATTTTCTGCTTTGTTTCGTCACTCAAATTTTCATAGTTGTCCAAGCATTCGTTAAATTTATCACAATTCATTTTTACTCCCCCTTTCTTTAAATTTTCATTAATTTCTTTTTACAATATATTAGACGTAAGAAATATCAAAAAAGTTCCCGTTTATTCATTAAATTTTTCTTTAATGCACTTCTCGCACGATTAATTCGCGACTTAACCGTTCCCGACGGTATTCCGAGTACCTCAGCTATGTAATCGTAACTCAATCCCTCAATATCGCATAGTGTTATTACAGTTCTGTATTCTTCTTTGAGTTCGCTTATCGCCTCACGTACAGCTCTCTGACGTTCCGATATTTCCATATTTTCTTCCGGTGTAGGACTTTCGTCCTTAATATCCATATCTTTTTTTTCGTCAATCGCCTGATTGATACTTATTACACCCGAATGTTTCTGACGTTTTCTCAGAATATCAGAGCAAACATTCTTAGTTATCCTATAAAGCCACGTGGTAAAGGAAGATTGCTCCTTAAATGACTCTATACTTTTATACACCCTTACGAATACCTCCTGTGCCGCGTCATATGCATCCTCTTGATTTGAAAGCATTCCGTAAGCGATATTTATAACTTGCTGTTGGTAATTTGAAACTAATATATTAAAAGCTTCTCGGCTACCTTTTTTACACTTTTTAATCAAATCATTTTCGGTCAAAAATCCCTCACCACCTCTCATGGTTTATTTGCCCTACGTTTGATTTTAGAAATTCTTAATTCTGTTCATATATACATCGTAATATGCCTTTACGTCAGCCATACAGTCACCGCTGAATTTATCCAAAAACGCCTTTGCGATTTCAAATGCGATTACCGCCTCAACGACAACCGAACAAGCCGGTACAGCACACACATCGGAACGTTCGACAGTTGCCTTATGCTCCGATTTATCGTCAATATTGACTGTTCTAAGCGGATTATACAAAGTAGGTATCGGTTTCATTGCCGCCTTAACAATAATCGGCTCACCGTTTGACATACCGCCCTCAATACCGCCGGCATTGTTGGTAAGTCTGTGGAAGTCGTCCGAATATTCGATTTCATCATGTACCTTTGAACCCGGTATTTCGCTCACACCGAAGCCCATACCGATTTCAACGCCCTTGATAGCCTGTACACTCATAACACCGAAAGCAAGGTTTGCATCAAGTTTTCTGTCGTAATGAACATAACTTCCCAACCCGGCAGGCACACCTTTTACGATAGTTTCCACTATTCCGCCTACGCTTTCACCGCTTGCCTTGATTTTGTCTATGTATTCCATAGCCTTTTGAGCGGCATTTTCATCGCCAAACCCAACAGGTGAATTTTTTACTTTTTCAAAGAAATCTGCCGCAGTAAAATCAGCTGTATCTTCAACTTCGCCTATTCTCTTAACATGGCTTAAAAATTCTATTCCAAACGGTTTTAAAACCTGTCTTACGAGTGCGCCGACAGCCACTCTTGCTGCAGTTTCACGGGCACTTGCTCTTTCAAGCACGTTTCTCAAATCTCTGTGATTGTACTTCATACCTCCGGTAAGGTCTGCGTGTCCCGGTCTTGGGCATTCGACAGACTTTTCGTTATTCGCCGTTTCAGTACCCATTATACTTTCCCAATTCGCCCAATCTCTGTTTTCGATTTTAATTGCGATAGGACTTCCGAGAGTCACTCCGCCTCTCACACCCGAAAGAATTTCGGCAGTATCTTTTTCAATCTTCATTCGTCCGCCTCTGCCATAGCCCTGCTGACGCTTTGCAAGCTGTTCGTTTATCTCATCAAGGCTTATCTCAACACCTGACGGCATACCTTCGATTATAACTGTAAGACACTTACCGTGTGTCTCTCCCGCTGTGAAATATCTAAGCATATTTTTATCTCCATTCGTAACTACAATTTGTATTTTTTTTATATATAAACTACAACATAATGTATATAATCTATTTTATCACTTTTTCGTTACTTTTGCAAGTTTTAACGACAATTTTACAAAACTCGCTTTGTGTAATTGTAATAAAAAAGATATATTTAAAATAGGAATATTATGATATAATTTGAATATCACTAAAGTCACTGAGCTATTTCATACAGAAAGGAAAGGTAATTTTTATGAAAACTACAATCTGGGGAAATATTCTTCCTGCCGTAACAATCGACCTTGAACAAGGCGAAAGCATTTATACCGAATCGGGCGGTATGACATGGATGTCGGACAAAGTAAAAATGGACACCAATATGAAAGGCGGATTTATGAAAGGTCTTGGACGTATGTTCAGCGGTGAGTCATTGTTTATGGCTACATACACCGCCGAGGCACCGAACCAATCTATCACAATCGCCTCATCTTTTCCCGGAGAAATCAAAGAACTTCACATTTCTTCCGACAAAGAATTTATTTGTCAAAAATCAGCTTTTTTGTGTGCCGAGCAAAGTGTTGAACTTTCAACATATATAACAAGCGGCATAAAGAAAGGCTTGTTCGGCGGTGAAGGCTTTGTACTTCAAAAGCTTTCCGGAAACGGTACTGCTTTCATTGAGCTTGACGGTTCAGTTAAAGAAATCGACCTTGCTGCAGGCGAAAAACTTAAAGTCGATACAGGCAGTGTTGCGATTTTTGAATCAACCGTCAAATATGACGTTGAAACAGTAAAGGGCTTTAAAAATATGTTGTTCGGCGGTGAAGGACTGTTCCTTACAACTCTTACCGGTCCGGGTAAGGTATATTTACAAACAATGAATATGGCTGAATTTGCAAATAAAATTATCCCGTATCTTCCGACACCGTCATCAAAATAGCAAATAGAAATTATAACTAAAGAAGTGGCAAAAATATTTTGCCACTTCTTATTTTTTATCTGGTTAAATAATTATAAATCATAATTATACTTTCCGCTCTTGTCATTTCACGGTTTGGATTGAAATTACCGTTACCGTCACCGCTTAACACTCCCATAGCCGAAAGCAATGCGATATATCCCTTATTTTCCGTAACATCATTGAACGGTGTAACGTAAATATCGTTATATTTCGCGTAATTTTCAGCACCGATTGCACGAATCATATACACAGCAGCCTCCTCACGAGTTACTGCCGCTTCGTCATCACGTTCATCTTCCGAAATAATACTGTTTTGTGTTGAATTTCTGTACACCCAATTTGCCTGTTCCAAATTGTTTTTCAATACGATTATATCGTTACCGTTTATACTCATCAAAAGTGCAAGAAAATCCTTTTGAGTAATCTTTTCGTCAGGCTTAAATTCACCGCCCTCAAAGCCTATTCCGTAATAAGCAAGCTCTTTGATATACTTTTCGGCATAGTGACCGTCTATATCCGAATATTCAAGTTTACTGCTTGCATTCTCCGTAATTTCTTTGTTTTGATAGTCAACAAACTTACCTGTAAACGGATTGATATTTTCTGTATCTATTGTGTATACAGGGATAATCTCTCTTGTGTTGTCAGTATAATTCTGCATATATACAATGCTGTAATCCTTTACGTCAAACAAAATATTTTCAGCATCTTCCTTGCTCATTGCATTTTCGATTGACGGAAATTCGGTGTCGGTATAATTCATCCTGAAATCAGTAAGTACGCCGTTGTTTGTTGTCACGTTAGCATAGTCGCCTGTTACCTTAATACCGTTTACATATCGGATATACTGATGTGAATTTTCATCATATTTGTATTCTTTTGCCTTATCGCCTGCAAGTGTCTTTAAAGCCGAATCATCATTATTTTTTACCTCACTGTCATCTTCTCCCCAACGTGAATAATACTTTATTTCACCTGTTTTAGCATCAACAGAAGTATATATGTTGCACTTGTCATTTGACATTGATACAGCATATGTATATTCATCGTCATAATTTTTATATAAAGAAATGCTGTCTGTATTTATATTCTTAGGGATTGACAAAAGCTTGTTCGACTTTAATTTATTTTCCAAAGCGGTTCTTGAAATAAGTCCCTCTATATTGTCAAGCTCTTTTATTTCCTGTTCGGTAAGTCCGCCGTCTGCTGCTGCATCATTTGCACTTTCAGATTTGTTGCCGATGAAATATCTGTAATTTGTAACATCAACCGCATCACCCGTAAGTGCATTAATGTATTTGTCGTAGTCGTATTCCTGTGTGTATACAGGATAAGCTAACACGTTACCGTCCTCGTCAACATATGTACGATAAACCAACTCAAGTCCGAGTTTATCACTGTACGCTTTTTTTGCCTCATCAACGCTTATCGCATTATTGATTGACGGAAAATCCGCTTGTATATAGCCCAAATCAAAACCCATTACATATCCGTCTGTACCGTCAATATTAACCGAGCCGTTTCCGTTCGTGAACAATACACCGTTTACATAAGTTTTAATATAGAATGTATATCCGTTACCAAAAATACTGCCGTTGCTTCCATAAATTTTTATTTCATATGGAAAATCGGGATTAATTTGTTTTAAGAAGTTTTCCGCCGTCTTTTTTGCATCACTTTCGCTAATTTTCGGTAAATTCGGTGTGTTATTTTTATCATCAGATTTAAAACCGAGAATTGAATAGTTGGTTATAACTCCGTCTGCCGTACAAGTTATATTAACACTCTTGTTTCCGTCTTTTTCATTCCATGTAAAGTTATAAATTTTTTCGCCGTACTGTTCCTCTGTTCTGCTCGAAAATTCACTGCACTCACTCGGAATTTCAACTCTCTGTTTAACGCTTTCCAATATTTTCTGCATATTCTCTCTTGCAGATGTTTCTGTTTGCTGTGTGGCTAACGTTTCAGCGGCTAAAACTGCCGGTGATACTGCCGATACAGTAAGAGCCAACGCTGACGCTACCGCTAATAATTTTTTCATAACTTTTTCCTCCTTTTTAAATTTATCGGATTATTTTTCCTTTCATATATAATACTTTTCAGCACACCAAAAGGTTGCATTAAATTGAAAAATTTTTTTTGATTTTTTAATTAACACAAAATGGTGTTATATTAACACCCTTTCAGACTGTCGACAAATTGTCCGGAGCGTGCAAAGCATTATTTTTTATATTTACAACTTAATTTATAGCTATAACAAATAACAGGCAAGCCTATCTTCGATATACGGCTTGCCTGTGCACTTTTTGCGAAAATAAACTCTAACGTACCAACGTACGCCGATGAGTTCATTTTCACAAAATCCGAACTAATTTCTCGACATCTGATTCAATATTAAAATTTACCGCTGGCACCGCCGCCGCCGAAACTTCCGCCGCCGCCGGAGAATCCGCCTCCTCCGCTGCTGCTTCCGCCGGAAAATCCGCCGCCATAGTAACCGCCGCCGCTACGATAGCCGCCATGTCCGCCACGTCCGCCACGTCCTTTGATATTAGTGATAAATACCACAATCGCTAAAACTATGAAAAACACTACATATGTCATTATTTCAACCATAGTGTCATCATCATCTTCTTCATCGGGTGTCGGGTCTTCGAGTTCGCCGATTACCGAATCATAAATCTGCTTAATACCCTCGCTGTAATCACCTGCCGACAAAGAATCTGTTGCATTTCTGATAAATCGACCGCACTTACCGTCATTTAAAACGCCCTCAAGTCCGTAACCGACTTCGATACGAATATCACGACTATCCATAACAAGGAGAATAAGAACTCCGTTATCCGCGTCTTTATCGCCAATCCCCCATTTTCTCGCCGTTTCAATCGAAAAGTCTTCAAGGTCGTTTCCGTCTATACTTTCCATTGTCAAAACAACAACTTGCGGTCCGCCGTTAGCATTGTACGCCTTACCTTTTTCAAATATATAATCCTCTGTTTCACTGTCAATAACATTCGCATAGTCATTTATAAAAAATCTATCCGTATGATTCGGTATATCAACCTTCGCAAACGCACAAATATTTATAAATAAAACAAATATTGCGGAAATTAATGCCGCGAAACGTATCTTCCCCCTACTCATATCAATCAAAACTTACAGAAGGAGCAGATTGTGCCGCACTGTCTGCCTCAAACTGCTGTTTCTTTTCAAAACCAAGCATATTTGCAAATATGTTTGTAGGGAATGAACGTATTTTTACGTTATATTTTTGAACGGCGTCATTATAATCCTTTCTTGCAACACCTATGCGATTTTCCGTACCTGCAAGTTCATCTTGAAGTGACAAGAAGTTTTCGTTTGACTTTAATTCCGGATATGATTCCGAAATTGCAATCAATCTGCTAAGTGCCGATGAAAGTTCTTCATTTGCCTCACTTGCCTCCTCAACCGTTCCCGCACCGGCAAGTTTTGCACGAGCATCAGAAACTGCAGTAAACACTTCTGTTTCGTGTGCCGCATATCCCTTTACCGTATTAACAAGGTTCGGTACAAGATCCATACGTCTTTGAAGTTGAACCTGTATATCGGAATATGCCGTGTTGGTCGATTCTTCTAAACTTATAAGTCCGTTGTAACTTCCTATAATGCTTACCGCTATAATTACGATTACCGCTATTATAACACCGATAATTACACCTTTTTTCTTCATATTTTCTCCTCTTTTCTATAAATAATCTGTATATATTATACACTTACATTTTAACCTATGTGTCTATAAATGTCAACAAAAAAAGCAGACAAAACCATAAGGATTTTGTCTGCTTTTAAATTCTTAATACACTGTAATTAAAATTACTTAGAAAGGTTAGCCTTTAACTTAGCAAGTTCGTCAGCCATTTCCTTCGGAAGTTTATCTCCGAACTGTGCAAAATATTCTTCGATATTTGCAACGTCTTCAAGCCATACCTGCTTATCGATTGTAAGAAGACCCTTAATATCAACATTTTCGTCTTCAAGACCTGTTAGGTCGATATCTTCAGGCTTTGGTAGGTAACCGATTTCGCTTTCAACAGCGTCAACCTTACCTGCACATCTGTTAAGAATCCAAAGAAGTACACGCATATTGTCACCGAAACCAGGCCACATGAAGTGTCCTTCGTCATCTTTTCTGAACCAGTTAACGTGGAAGATTTTCGGAGCTTTGTCGCCAAGCTTCTTACCCATTTCAAGCCAGTGACCCCAGTAAGTAGCCATATTGTAGCCTACGAACGGTTTCATAGCCATTGGGTCACGTCTAACAACACCTACTGCACCTGCAGCAGCTGCTGTTGTTTCTGATGCCATTGTAGCACCAACGAATGTACCGTGCTGCCAATCTCTTGATTGATATACAAGCGGAGCACACTTAGCACGTCTGCCACCGAATACAATAGCCTCTACAGGAACGCCCTGTGGGTTTTCGAATTCAGATGAGATACATGGGCAGTTGATAGCCGGAGCTGTAAATCTTGAGTTAGGGTGAGCAAGATTGTTACCTGCTGCAGAGTATTCAGGACCGTTAACCTTTGAACCCTTCCATTCTGTTGCATCAACAGGAGGATTCTTGTCAAGACCTTCCCACCAAACTGTATTGTCTGCATTGTTAAGAGCAACGTTTGTGAAGATTGTGTTCTTCTTTGTTGATTCAAGAGCATTGAAGTTTGTCTTTACTGATGTACCAGGAGCAACACCGAAGAAACCTGCTTCAGGGTTGATAGCATATAGTCTGCCGTCAGGACCGATGTTTAGCCATGAAATATCATCGCCGACTGTCCATACTTTGTAACCTTTGTTCTTTAGGTATTCCGGTGGAATAAGCATTGCAAGATTTGTCTTACCGCAAGCTGATGGGAATGCAGCACAGATATACTTAACTTCGCCTTGAGGATTTTCAAGACCAAGAATTAGCATATGCTCAGCCATCCAACCTTGGTTCTTACCAAGATATGATGCAATTCTTAGAGCGAAACACTTCTTACCAAGAAGAACGTTACCGCCGTAAGCCGAGTTGATTGACCAAATTGTGTTATCCTGTGGGAATTGAACGATGTATCTGTCATCAGGATTTACGTCTTTCTTAGCGTGTAGACACTTGATGAATTCAGCGTTTTCGTCATTTCCAAGCTGATCAAGAACCTTTTGACCGATTCTTGTCATAATAGCCATATTAAGTACAACATAGATACTGTCTGAAAGCTCAATACCGATCTTTGAGAAAGGTGAACCTATAGGACCCATTGAATAAGGGATAACGTACATTGTTCTGCCCTTCATTGAACCTGTATATAGTTTCTTTAGCTTTGCATACATTTCGTCAGGAGCCATCCAGTTATTGATTGGGCCGGCTTCTTCTTCCGTAGGAGTACAGATAAATGTTCTGTCTTCTACACGAGCTACGTCGTTTTCAGCTGTTCTGTGATAGTAACATCCAGGAAGCTTTTCTTGATTTAGTTTAATCATTTCACCTGTTTCAACAGCCTCTGCTCTTAGAGCCTCAAGCTGTTCTTCACTTCCGTCAATCCAAACAACATTGTCAGGTTGACACATAGCTTTCATTTCTTCAAGCCATGCAAGAACTGTCTTGTTTTCTGTCATGGTAAAAATCCTCCAATACATTTTTTAATTTTATACAGTGTTATTTTGTAACATTGTTTTCTATTTTACTTACGAATATATTATAACATATTTTTTGTTTTTTTTAAAGAATTTATAATGATTTTTTTATTTTTTTATCATTTACTATCAGAAATACGTTACTTTTTCGTTAAAAATGTGACGTTTTGCACAAATAAATCATAACCTTTTTGAATTTGCAGAATACAACTTTCGTTTTTGTCCTTGAAAGGCAGTCTTTTAGGTGTTATAATAACCATATAACCGAGTCTGTCGACAAAATGCCGACAGCTCCAAAAATCACATCACAGATGTAATTTTTGAGTGTTTTCAGAGAAAAAATCACAAAGTTCCTCCAAAGTCGAAACTTTAGATTTTAAGCCATTTCTGCCGCACAGGTCGCCGGAAATGATTTTCAGTGAGGTTGCACCTCACACTCCAAAAAACATTGCAGACAAAACCACAGCGGTTTTATCTGCAATATAGCTATTTGAAAGGCAGATTTATTACTTATGAAAGAACAAATTTATACAATACCGGTAAATGAAGTTTACGATACAGACTGCGAATGTCCGCTTTGTGAACTTGAGAAAAAACTTGAAAAAGAAACGCTTGACTACGCACTCGGTGCGGCAATGATGGAGCCTGAATTTCGTATGGAATCAAACGAAAAAGGCTTTTGCAACCATCACTGTTCAATGCTTTTCGGTATGTCAAACAAACTTGCACTGTCGCTTGTGCTTGACACACATTTAGAGGAAATACGCAAAAAGCTTGATACGCTGAAAAAATCCGCGTCGGCTTTAAAAAATCAAAAAGGCGGTCTTTTTAAGAAAACAGGCTTGGCTGATTTTTCAAAAGCACTTTCCGAAAAGCTTGACGGTATATCGGACGGCTGTGTTGTGTGTGACAAAATCAATCACACTATGGAAAGATATGCCGATGTGCTTTTGTATATGTGGGCAAATGACGAAAAGTTTAAAGAAAAATTCAATAAATCAAAAGGTGTATGCTTAAAGCATATGAAATTGCTTGTTGATACAGTGCCGAAATCATTAAAAGACTCACAAGCAGCTCAATTCCTTGCCTGCCTGTTTGAAAAGCAAGAGACTGAACTTTCAAGAATACAGCAGGATATACATAAATTCACACTTAAATTCGACTATCGCAACAAAGATATGGAATGGGGTACCGCACAAGACGCACCAATCAGAACAATCGACAAAATTTCAGGTTTTATCAATAATGACTATGAAGAAAAATAAAAGTGGGGCTATTATAGCCTCACTTTTGTTATTTTGAACTTTTTTCAATAGCCTCCCACAAACCGTTTAGATATGTCGCACCCAACGCTCTGTCGTAAAGTCCGTAACCCGGCATAGCCACTTCGTCCCATATCATTCTTCCGTGGTCGGGACGGATAGGACCGTCAAATCCGATTTCGTAAAGTGCTTTCATTATTTCGTACATATCAAACGAACCGTCGGATGACAAGTGTGCCGCCTCCTCAAAATCGGTCGGTGAATTAAATTTAAGATTTCTGACGTGCGCAAAATGTATTCTTCCCTTTAATGAACGAATCATATCGGGCAAATCGTTTTCAAGGTTTGTTCCATACGAACCGGAACAGAAAGTAACGCCGTTATGCACATCGTCAACCATTTTCATCATACGAAGTATATTCTGCTTATTAATGATAATTCTCGGCAAACCGAAAACGCTCCAAGCTGGGTCATCGGGGTGAATTGCCATTTTTATATCGTACTTATTACATACAGGCATTATTCTTTCAAGAAAATACTTCAAATTTTCAAAAAGCTTTTCATCGTCAACATCCTTATACATTTCAAAAAGCTCTTTTACTTTTTCCATTCTCTCAGGTTCCCAACCCGGCATAACAGTGCCGTTCATATCCTTTGAAATAGATTCAAACATCTTCTCGGGAACGATTTTATCAATATCATCTTGATTGTATGCAAGCACGGTTGAACCGTCGGGACGTTTTCTTGCAAGCTCACTTCTTGTCCAGTCGAACACGGGCATAAAGTTATAGCACACAAGATGAATGTCCTCTTTTCCGAGATTTTCAAGAGTTTCAATATAATTGTCTATGTACTTATCTCTGTCCGATGTTCCGACTTTAATTGCGTCATGAACATTTACGCTTTCAATTCCGCTTATATGAAGTCCGCTTTTTTCGACTTCATCTTTCATTTCTTTAATTCTTTCTCTGCTCCATACTTCACCCGGTGCGGTATCGTAAAGTGTTGTTATAACGCCCGTAACGCCCGGTATTTGTCGTATTTGCTTTAACGTTACGGTATCAAATTCTGAACCGTACCAACGTAATGTCATTTCCATTTTATCTCTCCTGTTAAAATTCCTTATAAAAATCGTCTTTCATTTCCGATATTACCATATAACATTCTTTGCCGTAAAGCAATTTACAAGGCACTCGCCACGTCTTGCCATAATAGTAATCATCTGCAACAAGTTCACCGTCCGCATAAATTTGCGCCACGTCACCGACATAGTCAATCTCGGCAAATCCGTATCCGCCGTCAACATTGATTTTCTTCCATGTCAGTTCTCTTTCTCCGCCAATGCACAATTCTTCTTTATACTTCGGCTCAAACGGTGCATTTTCCACACCTGTGATTTCAACATTTGATTGCTTTGCCGACTGACCGATTTTAAGTGTTTCAAATTCACTGCCGTTCCATTTTTGACAAATATATTCGCCGTCCTCAACAGAGTGTATTTGTCCGTTTTCCTCATACAAATTACAACCTCCGCCAATATACACCGTTCCGTTTAATTTACGCATATACTTAGCATTTTCAAACGGCACTGTAACAATATTTGCACTGCCTTTGCTGAATTTGTATTCCGCTTTGATATTCGGTATTTCCGCAAAGAAATATGTATCATCGCACTTGCATAACGGCTGTGCTGTCGCATATTCAAGCACACTGTCGCCCATTTTCATATTAAACGGCATAAAGAAACTCACTTCTCCCTTTACGTCAATCGGCGTAAACTCAACATTTCCCGCACTTATCACCGCATTTTCAATATCTGCAAGTTCTGTCAATCTCTGATAATGATTTACAAACACAAACCCACTTTTGCCGTTCGTTCTCATACCGTAACGCAAAGAATTTGTATCGTCTGCCGCCACCGAATTTGCAGAATCAACCGCAATCATCGGTGCAAATTCTTCGCCGAAATCGTTTACAAACATATGCAGCATATTAAGCAATCCGTACTGTTCTCTGACCTCTCCGTACTCCGACAACGGTGCTTGAAAATCATACGAAAGTATCGGATAATCATTCGGATAGCCTGTCGCCTTTGTTTCGTTAAAAGTTGACAGTTCGCCTATTTTGTTCGTACCGCCGTGATACATATAATAGCCGACAAGATTGTTTCCGTCACCGAGCTTTACAAGCGACACCGCATATATATCCATAGGCTTTATAATCGGTCTGCGGTGATGTGTAACCTCTATACCGCCGCCAAGCTCACACGTTGCGAACGGATAACGCTCATACGGCAGCTGCCAGCCGTCACTCTGAGTTTTTGCGATAAGATCCGTTCCGATTGCGGAATCGTTTCTCATTCTGTTAAAGAAATAGTGCGGTGACGGCGACAGTCTGTTCATATGATTTTCCCACGGTGCCTCACAATAACCGCCGAATACAGGCACAACCTCATCAACGGGAATTTTCGCACCCGATGCACTGTTCCAGCCTGTAACTGTGTATATCGGTGCAATAAATCCACATTCTACGGCTATTTCTTTAAGTTTTGCCAAATGCTCGGCATTGTCGACAAATTCATTTTCAATCTGTACCGCAATTATGTTTCCGCCGTCCTTGTAGAACAGTCCTTTCACTTCGTTATATATGCTCTGATACCACTTCTTAACAACCGCCAGATATTCTTCGTTGTTGTCACGAAGTTTATAATCCTTTTTCAAAAGCCAATCGGGGAAAGCGCCGTTTCTGCACTCGCCGTGCGCCCAAGGGCCTATACGAATTACAACGTCCAAGCCGACATCTTTACATTCTTCGATAAACGCTCTGATGTCATTGTCGCCGCCAAAATCCATTTTACCCTCAATTTCTTCGTGGTATATCCAAAACAGATACGTTGAAACAATAGTTATACCGCCGGCTTTCATTTTTGCAAGTTCTCTGTGCCAATTCTCTCTGCTGTACCTCGAAAAATGGAACTCGCCCATAACGCCTATCCAAGGTTTTCCGTTTCGTGTGAAATATCTGCTTGTGACATTAATTTCTTCACCTTTCGGATTTTTACCGCCCATATTCAAATGATTTATCAAAAGCGGTTCATCTTTAAATTCTTTAAATTTGTATATCATATACTGCCCTCCAAAAATTGTACTCCGTAGCCGTCCAATACTCCGTCAAATTCCGAACCGTCAAACAGCGACACTCCTTTAATGTTTGTATCAACTTCATTTTCATTGTGATTTAAAATAATTATGCAGTCATCTTGCTTAACAACCTCCACACCGTTCGGTGTATCAACCGTTTCCACATTCGCCGACTTTGCTATAATTCTTACAAGCTCTTTCATTGCGTCATTGTCCAAATCACAGCCTACATAATAAACTCTGCCCTTGCCGTATTTGTTTACTGTCACTGCACTTTCGCCCTTGTAGTATTCACTTCCGTATGTGCATATGGTTTTTGCGGTATCCGGTTTTATTATATCACACCATATTTCCGCACTTCCGCTTACTTCGCCGTATATTTTTACAGGTTTTCTCAGCGAGTCAAATTCAACCGCCTCAATGCCCGCAATTTTCTTGAACACTCCCGGCAGTGCCATAGGTCTTACTCTGTTATATTCATCACGCGTACCGCTCCTAAACGTCAAAACAAGTGTACCGCCGTTTTTGACGTATTCCTTTATTTTTTCCGTCTCTGCGTCTGTGACTATGTTGTACGCAGGCATATACACGATTTTATAATCTTCATATTTGCCGTTTGAAACGGCTGTGTTTATGTTCAAATCACAATTTGCCTTGTAAAATGAATACAAGTGATTTTCATAATTATAGTTTTGTGCGTGACGTTTTATATCATGTCCCCATACATTGTCGTACGACTTCACAAGCAATGCATCATACTTATTTTTTGAGCCGACAATATATTTTTCAAGTTTTTGAAGTTCGTGACCTGTCTTTTGAATTTCATAAAAACGTCTTCTCGGTACACCGTCATGGTCAAGTACACCGTACCAATATTGCTCCATACCGAAAAGAGCCGTTCTGAATCTGAAATACACAACGCCCTCGCAGCCGTGTGCGATTGCCTGATATGTCCATAATCTAAGTTGATTGGGACGTGGCGTTGAGCCTAAAATATCCCAACCGGCAGGACCTGCCTGTTCCTCCATTACAACAAAGTTTTTGTTCTTCGCACCACGCATATTTTCGTGTGCCATAGACACATATTCATATTCGGACGTTCCCCATTGATTGTCGGGATAATTGTCCCACGATACAAAATCAAGATCTTTTGACAAATCATACGCGTTTATATCCGAAAAATGTCCCATTAAATTATGCGTTATCGGATTATCGGTATATTTTCTCAAAATATCAATCTGCATTTTCTGATAATTCACCCAAGTGTCAGAAGAAAAACGTCTGAATTCCAAGTCAAGTGCGGGATTGTGCGACCACAAATCGCCGTATGTACCCTCGCACGAATTATATTTCGGAAGTATTATATCGTCAAAAGAATCATAGTTTAAACTCCAGAATACGCTCCCCCATTTTTCGTTTAGATTTTCTATTGTCTGATACCTTTCCTCAAGCCATTTTGCAAAAGCCTTTCGACAATGCTCGCAATAACATCTTGTACTTCCGTGACAGCCGAACTCATTATCAATCTGCCATGCTATGACGTTTGGATTGTCCTTGTAATGTTCAGCCATTTTTTCAGTTATAATTTTCGACTTTTCTATGTAGCTCGGATTGTTTCCGCAGCCTTCACGTCTTGAACCCCAATCCTTTTTTCTGCCGTATTTGTCCCTCTGCACGATGTCATATTTATCCGCAAGCCACTTCGGCGGTGCGGCAGTCGGTGTTCCGAGTATGGTTTTTATACCGTATTCTGCAAGTATCTCTATTGCGTCATCAAGGAATGAAAAATCAAATTCACCCTCTTTTTTCTCAAAAAGTTTCCACGCAAATTCACCCATTCTTACAGTGTTAAAACCGCCCTTTTGCATAAGTTTAGCTTGACTTTCCCACTCATCTCTGTTCCAATGTTCGGGATAATAGTCTACACCAAATATCATTATTTTCCCCTCTTTCTACAAATTGTTCACAGTGCGATTTTAAAGCTTGCGGTGCCGTATGTGTATACTGCCCCAAGCGAAAAATTGTGCTGTGGGCAATTTTACTCTTGCATCGCTTTATATAGTTCTTCGTCTGTCATATGATTATCCAATACCAATAACAGCATAACCTCTCTGTCCTCGGGCGCATACATCGTTTCGCGATACCATTTGTCATGTCTGATATTATCGCCGAACTCTCTGATAACCCCCATTACCTTTCTTGCCATATACGCGGTATGCTTAATATCCGCCAAACAATCGTTATGATAAAAGCCTTGCCAAACTCCGTTTTCACTGTTACGCATTTCCTCATTCGCCTTGTCAAATAAAACCGCACTGTCACCGCAAAGCAAAAATGCTTCTTTGTAATTTTCCTTTTCAAATACCTCTATACCGTTGCAAAATTTTATTACACCGTTTGCACAATAATAATGAATTTTCGACTGTAACAATACAGTTTCGTCAAAAAGCTGTTTCTCGTTTCCGCTTAGTTTTTCACTCGTCTTTTTGCACATTTCGTAATATGAATTTATCTTGTCAATACCACTTTCGCATATAACTTTGTAATCTCTCACCTGACTGTAAAACCCGCCTTTTCCGACAAGCCAATTAAGCGGAGCAATACTGTTTTTATCGTCCTTCACAAACTTATTCGCAATAATACGCACATTCTCGGTATAAAACTGTTCACCTGCGTGTTCATCTTCATTTTTACCGAATTTAATCGTTGACTTCGGATATTCCGCAAGGCATTTTGATACGTCATAAGCCGAATTAAAATAATCGTCCGCAAATTCCTTGCTGTGACTTTCGTCCGATATATCTTCACCGAACCACTTTTTTCTCACCGCGTCAAGATAATATGTATGCGGTCTGACATTTGAACAGTTGATAACCCAAAAATCATCGCCGCCGTTTTCAAGTACGTCCGATAATTCTCTGTTCACAAAATCAACCGTATTCGGAAGCATTGTTATGTGGTTTGCGGCTTGCAAATCGTAAAACGAAACATGATAATAAATACCCTGTCTGCCGCCGTCTTTAACAGGCATTGACGACACTCGTGCCGCATGATTGTCACGTCGTCTTGTAACCATTTTACCGTAACCGTTATCGGCTTTAACCTTGATAATACCGTCGTCAAGCTCTATATAACCGTCCTTGTAAAGTTCCATTATTTCGCCGTACAGGTTGGTACAAAAAACAGGATTTTTGACGTATTTCTTAACAATATCGCATTGCTTTTTTATAATATTGCTTATCAGCTTACCTCGTTTTTGCGGAGTGTCAAATTGACCGCTCGTGTCGCTACTCCAAAATGGGCAGTCACCCTGTCCTCTAAAGCACAAATTCCAAACCACATTGCAGTCTTTCTGTTCAATTACCGCGTCTTCCCAAAGTTTATAAAAAAGCTCCGACTTTTCCATAAAATTCGCCTCAACGCCCGGATATGCTCTTGCAAAAATCTCCGCACCCAAAGGTTCTGCATGGTGATGAGTAATCCATAATCCCATATCCGCCGCCATTTGTCTGTTCAGTCTTGAATTTTTGTCAGTACCCGGAATTGTCATATTTCCGCCACAACGCAAAAGCGTTTCAAAAGCCATTCTCCAAGGCTCTTTTTTGTCACCGTTGATTTTCCATTTCATCATAAGCACTTCATCATTGAAAAACCAACCGCGATATTTTACCTTTGGTTTCGGTGAATTAATTTCGCATTTTTCTATTCTAACACTGTCTTTCTTTTCGATTTTTTGGTCAAGCCAAAACCAAAACGGCTTAATATCAAGATATTTTTCACTTATTTTCAAAAGTGCATACACAAACCCCAAATCGTCCGCCGCACTTATCACGATATTTTCTGCTATATCAATTTTATAACTTTCCTCATCTAATGTATCGTCTTTTTTTAAATGAATATCATTTCCGTTTTCATCACTTGCACCGAAAACCTTTGCCATATCACGCTTTAAAATATTAATCGCATTCATAACAGGCTTTGTTTCCGTTTCGGTATGTACCTTCGTATTCAAGTTAAACAAAAAGCTCATTGATTTTGCTCCTTTTCATAAAATCTAATTATACATTACAGCAATTTAATCATATTTTCATCTAATATATTGGTTAAAACATTGATTATCTTGGCATTGTCTGATATAATAAAAATATACTTTGAGCGGAAAGGCTGATTGATATGACAGAGAAAACAGTAAAGATATTTCCGAATATGTATTTCGGTTTGACTCACTGCTACGATGAAGTACCCGACAACAATGATTTCAAGCTTCACAATCACGATGATGTATATGAAATAGTGCTGTTTCTAAGCGGTGATTCTGAATTTTACGCAGAGGGAAATGTGTACAAATTAAAGCCTTACGATATGCTCATAACGCGTCCGTTTGAAATGCACCATATACGTTGTTTGAGTGCGAAGCCGTATGAGAGGATTATTTTGTATCTGTCGACAGAATATTTCAAGCAAAACCGTTGTGAAGAATTTGAAGATATTTTCATAAACCGTCCGCCGGGTACGGGCAACCTAATACCGTCCGACATTGTAAAGGACGATTTGCTAAACCCTATAAACCGCATAAGCGTATATATCCATAACGGCTCACTCACCGCCGCAAACGGTGTCATTATAGAATTTCTCTATCTTTTGAATACTTCAAAATCGGCAATCTCACCGTCAAAATCAAAAGACAAACGAATAAGCGACATAATTATGTACATAAACGAACATCTTCCTGAAACAATAACACTTGACTTTCTTTCCGAAAAATTCTTTATAAATAAATACCACCTGTGTAAGCTGTTCAAGAAAAATACGGGATACACACTAAGTCAATATATCAATCATAAACGCATACTTCTTGTACGCGAACTGCATACGCAAGGTCAGTCACTCCTTGAGGCAAGCACCAATGCCGGTTTTAATAATTATTCGCATTTTTACAGACAGTACGTCAAAAAAACAGGTATGACGCCAAAAAATATGAATTAAAAAAAGGGAGATACATCTGTTGTATCTCCCTTTTAGTTTATTTCATTTGATTTTCGTAGCTTTCAATCATCTTTTTAACCATCTGACCGCCTACACTGCCGGCTTGCTTTGCTGTAAGTTCACCGTTATAGCCTTGACCCAGTGTTACGCCTACTTCTCTTGCCGCTTCCATTTTGAATTGTTCCAATCCTGCTGTTTTGCTTTTCTTTGACATGATTATTTCTCCTTTACATAAAATATTTAAGTGAGTAATTAACTCATTCATAATTTATGTAAAATACGAAAATATAAACATACAATTTTTACTAATTCATAACAATGTCGTCACTGATTATACTTTCGGCACGTTTACGAAGTCCGCTGTACTTTTCGGACTCCAAATGTCTGTCCTCTGCCATAATCTTTTTCGCCGCCTCCTGCGACATAGCAAGAATATCTCTGTCCTCAAACAGATTAGCAATTCTCATTTCAGGCAAACCATGTTGACGTGTACCGAAAAAATCACCCGGTCCGCGAAGTTTCAAATCCTGTTCACTTATATAAAAACCGTCGTTTGAAATACACATAGTTTCCATACGTTTTTTTGTCACTTCATTTTTACCGTGTGCAAATAATATGCAAAATGCCTGTGCGTTGCCGCGTCCGACACGTCCTCTAAGCTGATGAAGTTGCGACAGTCCGAATCGTTCGGCATTTTCGATAACCATAATATTTGCGTTCGGCACGTTTACGCCGACTTCAATTACCGTTGTCGATACAAGTATGTTAATCTCTCCGCGCACAAACTCGTCCATTACTTCCTCTTTCAGCTTTGCTTTCATTTTTCCGTGCATAAGACCGATTTTGAACTCGGGAAATATTGCCTGCAACTTTTCCGCAAGCATTTCGGCATTTTGCAAGTCGCTCGTTTCCGTTTCCTCAATCAGCGGACATACAACGTACGCCTGCATACCGGCACTTACGTTTTTTTGTAAAAATGCAAAAATGCGTTTTCGCATACTTTCACCGACTGCGTACGTCTTAACGGGCTTTCTTCCCGGCGGTAATTCATCAATAACCGATATATCCAAATCGCCGTACAAAATAAGTGCAAGGGTTCGCGGTATCGGTGTTGCCGACATAATAAGCATATGCGGATTATTTCCCTTTGCCGCAAGTTTTGCCCTTTGTTCAACGCCAAATCTGTGTTGTTCGTCGGCAACCACAAATGCAAGGTCATAAAACTCCACCGCGTCTTGAATTATCGCGTGAGTTCCGACAACAACGTCTGCGATGCCTGTCGCAATCAAGTCATATGCACGTCTTTTTTCCGCAGCTCGCATACTTCCGGTAAGCATTACCACCGTTATACCCGTACCCTTGAAAAATTCAGCCAACGTTTCTGCATGCTGAGTTGCAAGAATTTCAGTCGGTGCCATCATTGCGGCTTGATGACCGTTTTTTACGGCGGTATAAATTGCCGCCGCCGCAACAGCCGTTTTACCGCTGCCGACATCACCTTGAACAAGTCTGTTCATCATCTTACCGCTCTTGCAATCCTTCAAAATTTCATTCAGCGTTTTCTTTTGTGCGTTTGTAAGCGAAAACGGCAGATTATCCGTAAATTCACGCACACAATTTATATCTTCAAACACAATACCGTCCTGCGATGTATTTATATCCTTTCTTCCGCTTAACGCAAGCTGAAGCACAAGCAGTTCTTCAAATACAAATCGTTCTCTTGCAATGTTGTAGCTTTCAAAGTTTTCGGGAAAATGTATGTTTTTCATTGCAAAATTAAGCTCTGCAATGTGATATTTTTCTCTTATATCGGACGGAATATATTCCTCCATTCGTCCGACTTCCTTTATTGCAAGCTCCATTGTCGACTGTAAAATTTTCTGCGTCAGTCCGCTTGTAAGCGGATAAAGCGGTACTATTTTACCCGTAAATCTCTCTTTACCCTCTTGTTCACAAACAGGGTTCACCATTTCAAGTTTACCTCTGTTCTTAGTTACCTTGCCGTATAAAACATACTTATCGCCCGTCTTAAACTGATTTTTTACATATCTGTTATTGTACCAAACCACATTCAAAACACCCGATTCGTCCGATACAATCATTGTTGAAATAAGCATATTCCTTCTTACTCTTGTTTCTCTGACAGGCGAAAAAACGGTAATGCTCACGCACACCGTTTCTCCCTCGACACAGTCGGCAATATCTTTCTTTTCCGTTCGGTCCTCGTGAGAACGCGGAAAATAGTAAAGTAAATCTTCGACTGTCTTTATTCCTTTTTTTGCGAATAATTCGGCTCTTTTCTCGCCGACACCTTTCAAATATCTTATATCCTTAGGCATATTCTAACTCCATAATATTATTCTGCGGAAATAATATAGTAGTAAAGCGGCTGACCGCCTTTCTTAAACGAAACTTCGATTTCATCGTCCGCATACTTTGTTTCAAGTGCTTTAAGCATCACATCAGCCTGCGGTTTCTTGATTTCCTTACCGTAATATACGTTCAAAAATTCAGTATCTTCGTCAACCATCTGTGAAACTACTCGGTTAAGTACATCATCAATATCCTTGCCTACCGTTACGATTTTACCCTCAACCATTCCGAGAATATCATCTTTTTTAATTTCAATACCGTCGATTTCCGTATCACGAACGGCATAAGTAAGCTGACCCGATGTAACTCTGCCGATAGCCTTATTCATAGCCTTTTCATTAGCCTCTGCCGACTTTTTATCATTAAATTCCACCATTGCGCTTATACACTGCGGAACTGACTTTGACGGAATTACAACGATTTTCTTATCCTCAACAAGTTCTGCGGCTTGATTTGCGGCCATAATAATATTTTTATTGTTCGGGAACACATAAACCGTCTTTGCCTTGACACGTTTTACGGCTTTCAAAATATCGTCCGTACTCGGATTCATTGTTTGTCCGCCCTCAATAACTCTGTCAACGCCAAGGTCTTTAAGAATATTTGTAATTCCCTTACCCATACATACCGCTACAAAACCGTAATCCTTTAATTCAACAGGTGCTTTCGGTTTAGGAGCTTTTTTAGGCTTTTCAGTCTTTTTCTCTGCCTTGACTTCCGCTGTTTTAACTTCGGCATTTTCCGAAGTCTGTTCATTACTTCCGTCAATAATAGACTTGTGCTGATGCTTCATATTATCTATTTTTAAATTAATCATTTCACCGAGTTTTATAGCCTCTTCAAGCACAAAACCCGGATGATTTGTATGAATATGCACCTTTACGATTTCATCATCGTCAATTACAAGCATACAGTCACCCTTTGGGGCAATAGTATCTCTGAACGTACTTACGCTAAGACCTTTTTGCTTTTTCTCAACGATAAATTCCGTACAATATTTAAACTTTATATCTTCTGTCTTAATTGCCTCTTGTGACTTTTTCTTTACAGGAGCAGTCTGCGTTTCAAGTGCTTCGCCTTGTCTTTCAACAACATTACCGCTCTTTAGATAAGACAGTGCACCCTCAAGCACAAACATCCAGCCTTGACCACCTGCGTCAACAACGCCTGCCTGTCTTAATGCCGGCAACATTTGAGTTGTCTTTTGAAGTGCCTTGTTACCTCTTTCAATGGCACTCTCCATTACGTCAATAATGTTTTCGTTTGTATTTGCGGCAAGCTGTGCACCTGTTGCGACTTCACGCGAAACAGTAAGAATTGTACCCTCTGTCGGCTTCATTACCGCCTTATATGCCGCATCCGAGCCGTCTTTTAAAGCAACTGCAAGTTCTTCCGCATTACATTCTGTTTTGCCTTTAAGGCTCTTTGATATACCTCTGAAAAACTGTGACAGGATAACACCGGAGTTACCTCTTGCACCTCTTAGAGTTGCGAATGACATTGTATCAGCCGCTTTTGTAAGAGTTGTGTCGCCTTTTTTCAAAAGTTCAGTCGCCATAGCCGTTGCGGTAAGCGACATATTTGTACCTGTATCGCCGTCCGGTACCGGGAAAACGTTAAGTTCATCAACAGTTTTTCTGTTATTATATAAATTATTCGCTCCGCTTATAATCATTTGAGCAAATGTGTTTCCGTTAAGCGTATTAATTTTAATCACCCCTAATCAGTTTTAGTCAACACGGACACCTTCAACACGAACATTAATTCTGTTCACTTTAATTCCAACTGTATTTTCGATAGTATATCTGACTCTGTTCACAATACTTTTACATATTGTATTAATATTTATGCCGTACTCAACGATAAGATGTATTTCTACGATAACTCCGCCTTCTTCAACTGTTATGCTGATACCTTTAGTCATACTGTCAGGCTTTAGGAGGTTCACAATTCCGTCTTTTTTATTTCTCGATGCCATTCCGACAACGCCGTAACACTTTGTCGCAACCGCACCCGCAATTTCAGAGATAACGTTGTTTGAAATGGTTACCTCGCCTAAATCACCACTTGTTTTAAGTACCATCGCTCTATTCATTCCTTTCAATTCAAAATAATCCAAAATATCTATATATCTTTATTGTACTATAAAATTCAAAAATAGTAAATACCATTTTGAAAAAAAGGCACTTGCATTGACTTAAAATAAATTATATAATAAAAAGGAGCCTGCCGAGGCTCCAAAAATCACATCTTGCGATGTAATTTTTGAGTATTTTTAGAGATAAATCAGAGGTTATATATTATGAGCAAACATTCAAAATTAATGAATTTTCTTTCGGGTATGCCGGATTTTGTTTTTGACTATATCGAAATTGCGTATAACGGTGAAAGCATTAATACACAAATCGGTTACAGTATAGATATAAAAACATTTTTGAAATATCTGCAAAAATTCAATTTCAGTTATATAGAAAAAATTGAAGATTTCACGGTAGCTGATATGGAGAAAGTTACGCTCCGTGATTTAAACGCTTTTACGGCATATCTAAAAGAATACGAAACCGACACCGTTTCGATTGACGGCAAACACATTAAACGAATCCGCCGCAACAGTGCTTACGGCATAAACCGTAAACTTTCGGGAATACGCGGACTGTTTTCGTATCTTTACAAAAACGACTTGATTTCTCAAAACGTAACGGATAAGTTGGATTTTAAAAAACTGCATCAAAAAATGAAACGTCCGCTTACATCACAAGAAACCGTCAACCTTCTTGACGTGATATATAACGGTGAAAAATATTATACAGGTCGTGACCTTACGGAATACAAGAACAGAAAAAAACGTGATATTGCACTTTTTACCGCATATCTCGGTACGGGCTGTCGTGTGAGTGAACTTATCAACCTTGATATTCGTGACGTGTGCTTTGATACTTCGTCATTCGTTGTCACCCGTAAGGGCGGTGACGAACAGGAAATATTTATGCCTGTTCAAGTGGAAAACGAATTGTTTACATATATGCAGGAACGTGTTGAAAACGAAAAAGCAAAAGACGACGCACTTTTTATCAGCCGACTCGGAACACGAATGACCGCACAAGGTGTTGAAAAGGTACTGAAAAAATATTGTGCGACTGTCGGTATATACGACCCCGACAAGGCACGTCCGCACGCATTAAGACGTACATTCGCCTGTAATCTTATCGCTGACGGCATTGATATAAAAATGGTTGCGGAGCTTATGGGACACAAAAACATCGAAGTAACCCACAAATACTACACTCAATACGCAATCGAAAAACGTAAAGAAGTTATGCAGAATTTTGACATTACGGGAAATCGATAAAAAATTGAATACATAAAAAATTTACCGCCGACAGTTTTAACTGACCGGCGGTAATTTTTTTGCAAAAAAATACACACTCCGTAGAGTGTGTATTTTAATTTGCATTATTCTGCTTGTTCAAAACCTGCGACAGCTGACTTATCCAAACTGAATTGAACCGCTTGTCTTGATGTTGTCTTTTCTGTGTTGTCTTCGGCGTCAGTATATGTTATATCTGCTGCTGCCTTTGCATTTACAGGAATAGCATTAAATGATTCATTTTTACCTGTTTTTATATTATTTTCTATCTGGTCATAAATGTTTGTAGCAACAAGTTGTGCAACAAGCTTAGCACCTTGATATGACATATGCTGATTATCAACTTCTTCATTTGTTTCGTTATTGTACAAGAAATAGTTATGTTGTACCCATGTCTTACCCAATGTCTTCCAAAGCTCACCTGACAAATCTGCAAGGTCAATCAACAATACGTCTTTATCTTCAGCGACTGTCTTATTAGCGTTAAACCATGCAGCATTACCGCTACCGGTTGACTTCTCGTGTTCTCCTACCGAACCGTATTGAGAAATACAGATTTCAGGAGTTATAAGAACCGGAATAACACCCTTTGCACGGCACTCATCTACCATCTTGCCAAGATATTCTTCCATTTTTGATACCGGAGAATTATTCTTATCTGCTCTGTCGTTTATACCGAATTGGATAAACAAATAGTCACCCGCTTGAGCCTTTTGAATAACTGATGGGAATGTATTATTGTACCAGTTAACCGCATAGTCACCTGAATGAGCGTAATCGTCAACTATAACACTGTCTTGTAGATAGTATTCGAACAATTGACCCCAACCGGTACGTCTTTTACCTGCTGCCCACTTGTCCTTTGTAGGAGTAGGTCTGTAATTTGTAACTGTTGAGTCACCTGCAATCCAAATATGAGTCTTTCTCGGCTCTAAGTCAGATTTCTTTGTTATTTCAACAGATGAAATAACTGATGAACCGCCCCAGTTATCTGCCGATACCGTAACAATACCACCTTCAACAACAACATCTTTTTGAGTGTATGTTCCAGGCACTGTAATAGGGTCTGAACCGTCACCATCAGTATAATCGGCTTCAGGAATTACATAGTAGCCGTTTACTCTGATATGAGTTCTTCCCGTTTCGGTTTTTGAGAAAGTCATGTCATATCTTCCGTCAGGAAGGTTTACTTCAAATTGGTTAGTGTTAAGATTAACACCATCTGTTTGAACCGGTTTAGCACCCTCAATTGTACTTGTTACAACTGTAGGTTCTTTTGTAAATCCGTATCCGTTGCTCTTTGTTACATTTGCTGTTACATAACCGTCAACAGTTGAGCTACCCAAATTAAATTTATAATTAGGTACAATTTCAATCTTATCTGTTGACTTTAAATCATGCTCGGTTAGTGTAATTTTATTATCTTCGGCTGTCTTTTCCAATGTTGTTCCGTCTTCAAGTGTTACTGTATAAGTAGTTGCACCGTAGCTTACTATGTCTGAAACATCAATGTCACCTGCTTCAGGATTTTCAACAACCTTTGAAAATTCGCCAACGCTTACCGGATATTCAATTGCTGAATCAAGTATAGTTGCTACAACAATTATGTCACCGTTATCATTTACTGCAAGATCACCCGTATCTGCACCTATTTCAGCTGTTTCTACGTTTGCTGAAGGTATAGTTTTTACTTCATTGCTGATAGGCTTCATATTCTTTAATGAATCCCAAAGCATAACTTTTGTTCCTGCCAAGCCTGTAACCGCAACTTCGTTTGAACCTTCTGTCAAAGCTTTATTTTCTGTTGTAACTCCAGTTAATACACCTTCTTCGTCATACTTTGCTTTAACAATTGTTATGTTTTTAGCTTCTTCTGCCGTTACATTGAATGTAACCTTTTCATCTGCATGACCTACGTTTGAAAGTGACCACTTAGGTGTTACAAGCTCTGTTATGTCATTGTTAAATTGGTCGATTACGTTTGTTACTGTGTATTTTGATGTAGTATTTGATTTATCTATTGTTTGACTGCCGTTTATTGTAGCTGATTTAACCTTAGCTTTTTCAACATTAACTTTTAGTGTAGCTGTTTTTGCCGCACCCTCACTGCTTGTTACTTTTATTGTTCCTCCGTTTACTGTTGTACCCGGAACTGTCAGTGTAGCTTTTTGTGAGTTTTGTGAGTCAGGAGTAATTGTAGCACCAGGAATTGTTGTTTCCCAAGTGAATGTTTCTCCGTCATCAACTACCATTGCGTCTACAGAATATTCCTTTGTTACGGTATGTCCCTTTACTGTTGAAAATTCTGTAGCACCGTCAATACTCATGCCGGTTACATCGATTTGAGAAACAGCAATATCTTTTAGTGCAACGTATCTGTCTGTACCGCCGCCGCAATCGCCGACTTTCAACTTAATTTCGCCTAAATCTTGTCCCGTGATTTTTCCCAAATCGGTTTCTGTATCGCCTACAGTGGCAATAGCTTTAGTCACTCCGTTAGTATTAGTCTTAAATAGCACTGTTACTTTCTGCCATTTGTCTACAGCAGGAATAGAACCTAAAGTTGTACCCAATGTAGAAGTTGTAGAACTCCATGCTGCGTTTGTACCGATGTCCAAATTTACATAATCCAAAGTAACCAAATCAGTACCTTCTGCTGTAGCCAATTTTACACTTCTTTGGAATGTGTAAACCTTAGTATTCATTGTTGTCATAAATGAAACCAATTGAGCTGTTCCCGGTTTAAATTCGATTTTTTCAGGGAATGTAATTGTATTTTCCAAATTTTTTGTTGAGCCGGTTGTTATATAGTCACCGCCACCTACTGTATGATGTTCTGTTTCGCCATAACTTGAACCGCCGACACCTGATTCATAGAATAAATAATCAGAAACAGTTATTTCAGTTGTTGCGCTCTTGCTTTCATTATTTTTTGTTGCAGTTGCTGTAACTGTAAACTTCTTTACATGGTTTTCGCCTGCGTCAAATCCTTTTGCTACAGATACGACACCGTTTGCTATTGTAACCTTTGAGTCAGCTGTTTCACTGCCTGTAGGTACTATTGTCCAACTAATATCGGCATCTTCAATAGCAACATCTTCTTGGTCTGTTACAGCCACAGTAAATGCAGCACTTGTAAACGATTCTGCTGTAGTCGGCGCTACCATACAAGATTGTCCGCCTGATATTGTAACTTTATCAGGTACAGCAACATAGCTTTTCGGAGAATATGTAATATTTGTTGCTACGGCATTTCCGTTAACCGTTACAGTTCCGGTTGCATCGTCGTCTTTTCCGACAGTAGCTTCATAACCTGCCTTTGAAACAGTATATTTATACTCGCCGTTAGCAAGCTTTGTTTCGATTTGACCGGTTGCATCTGTCACATATTTGTGACCGTCCAAAGTTACATTTGCATCTTTAACCGCATTTCCGGCACTGTCCTTGACTGTTAAAGTAACCTTATAGTACTCATCAACAAGCCTAGTTGCCGTAAAGTTATCAAGACGCATATCCGCAGTTATATTTGTTTTTCTGTTAAGTACAATTCCGACATTTGCCACGTCTGAAGCAGATTGGTCTATAAACTTTTCAGATTTAACAATTGCCGACGGAGATGTCTGTCCGTTTTCGGTAAAGCTTATGCTTAGAACGGTATGTGTTTCGAAGTCCAAAACCGCAGAAACTTTATACCACTTGAAGTTTGCAAGTGCTGCACCTTCTGAATTTTTCAATTCAGTACCGTTAAATGCAATATCTTTAGATGATACCACATCAGAAATTTTGAATATATCCTTTTCGCTTGAATCTCTGAAAATCATATCGCTGCTGTTATTTGTACCGCCGCTGCCTGAATACCAGTCAAAATCCAATTTTACAACATCAGTTCCTCCCGGTATTGTGGCAGGAATTTTCACGCTTGCCGTTCTTCCGCCGCTTTCTGCCTTGGTTGTTGCAATTTTATAATACTTGCTGTCCCATTTTGTTTCGGCACTTGCATCATCAGATACAATTTCATTGGTAAAAACGCCTGCATTAGTTCCTGAGATTTTCCAAGCAGCATCTGATGTTTCATCAAACGTATATGAAACAATCGGTGTTTCCGTGGCACTTGCCGTTACTGCAAAGCCTGTGAATACAGACGATGTTATTGCCAAAGCTGTAATGATTGACAATAGTTTCTTTTTGTTATTCATGTAATCTCTCCCTCTCTTTATTAATTTTATACGGCACACCACCGTACAATATAACATGATAGCTATATTATATACTATTTACTATTTTTTTTCAAGAGTATTTCTACGACTAAAATATTATCACTGATTTTTAAACATTATTTGTTACCTATATTTTTATAAGATATTGATTTTATATCGTTTTTCCCTTATAATAATAAGTAATAAAACAATTCGGAGTGATAAAATATTTTGAGTAAAGCAACACAATTTTTAAAAGGTGCAAGGCTCGGTATGCCTATTGCACTCGGATACATACCCGTTTCATTTTCATTCGGTATGCTTGCCGTACAAAACGGAATACCTGCTTGGGCGGCAATAGTAATTTCAATGACTAACCTTACTTCCGCCGGACAATTTGCCGGTATGAACATAATTTCCGCCGCCGGCGGTATGTGGGAAATGACAATTACAACGTTTGTGATAAATCTTCGATATATGCTTATGTCGCTTTCCCTGTCACAAAAAATCGGTAAAATGTCGCTTGCAAAACGGCTTATAACAGCATTCGGCATAACAGACGAAGTATTCGCCGTTGCGTCAACAACACCGATTGCCATTACATTTCCGTTTATGCTCGGACTGATTGCAATACCGTACATCGGCTGGACACTCGGCACAGTGCTCGGTGCTTTTATAAACAATCTGCTGCCGACATCACTTGCGGACGCAATGGGAATAACATTATACGCAATGTTTATCGCAATAATTATCCCTGCGTCAAGGAGAGATAAAAACGTACTTTTTGTACTTATCGCCGCAGTTATATTGAGTTGCGTTCTGTATTTCGCACTTCCTTTTATATCATCGGGCTGGGCTGTTATCATAACGGCAGTGTTGGCATCGGCATTCGGTGCGACGTTTTTTCCGCACAATGAGGAGGGCGAAAAATGAAAATGATTGCTTTAATGGCAGTTATGGCAATAGTGACGTACATAATTCGTGCGTTGCCTATAACGCTTTTCAGAAAAGAAATAAAATCAAAATGGCTTAAATCGTTTTTATATTACATACCGTATGCCGTACTCGGTGCTATGACGTTTCCGGCTATATTTTTCTCGACAGGCTCGGTTTTCTCCGCCTCGCTCGGTTTGGTCGGTGCTATGCTTATGGCCTTTTTCGACAAGGGGCTTATGGCTGCCGCTGTTACGTCTGTTGTAATTGCATTTGTAAGCGTATTTTTTGTGTAATATACTACCGAAATTTACATATTATATTATCAGAAAGGAACGGATGTTATGAGCTACGATATTGATTATCTGACACTGCTTTCACAGCAGTATCCGACAGTTAAAGCCGCGTCAACCGAAATCATTCGATTGCAGTCAAGGCAAAAACTGCCGAAACTTACAGAGCATTTTATGAGTGATATTCACGGTGAATACGAATCTTTTTTGCACATATTAAAAAATGCCTCCGGTGTAATCAAGGACAAGATTACGCAAATTTACGGTCGTACGTTGTCCGAACGTGACAGACAAGTTCTCGCCACTCTTATTTATTATCCGGAGCAAAAACTTGAATATATCAAGGACGAAGTGGACGATATTAACGATTGGTACAAAATCACTTTATATCGCCTTATAGAAATATGTCGCGTTGTTGCATCAAAATACACACGTGCAAAAATCAGAGAATTTTTGCCGGAGGCTTTCGGCAGTACAATAGATGAACTTATACACGCAAATACCGATTACGGCTCGGACAAGGAAACATATTATAACGAATCTATTTCAACAATCGTTGAACTCGGACAAGCCGATGATTTTATTGTGAAAATTTCAACGCTTATCCAAACGCTTGCAATCGGTCGTCTGCATATTATAGGCGATATTTTTGACCGTGGTCCGCGAGCCGATATAATTCTTGACACACTGACGAAGTACCACAGTGTCGATATTCAATGGGGCAACCATGATGTTCAGTGGATGGGTGCCGCTGCGGGTAGTTTGGCTTGTATTGCAAATGTGCTTGCTATTTCCACCAAGTATTCAAACTTTGACTGTCTTGAGGACGGTTACGGAATTAATATGCGTCCGCTTACGGTATTTGCACTTGAAACTTATGCGGACGATCCGTGCGAATGCTTTATACCTCGAAATCCGAATATGGTTTATATTTCTCAGCATGACGAAAACTTTTGGGCGAAGGTACATAAAGCTATATCTGTAATTCAGTTTAAGTTAGAAGGACAAATTATAAAACGTCACCCTGAATTTAATATGGACAACCACCTTATGCTTGACAAAATCAATTACGAAAACGGAACAATTATGCTTGAGGGCAAAGAATACAAGTTGAAAGATACCAACTTCCCTACAATCAATCCCGAAAATCCGTTTGAACTTACAGACGCCGAAAAAGAGCTTATGAATTTATTGCGTTCATCGTTTTTACGCAGTGAAAAACTTCAAAATCACGTCAAATTCTTATACGAAAAAGGCAGTATATATCTGACATTCAACAACAATTTGTTGTATCACGGCTGTATACCGATGAACAGTGACGGTACTTTTACGGAAGTTACACTTTTCGGTGAAACGGTAAGCGGCAAATCGCTCATGGACAAAGCCGAACAGCTTGCACGTGACGGTTATTTTGCCAAAAACGGTTCCGAAGAAAAAGAATACGGCAAAGATTTTCTGTGGTTTTTATGGTGCGGTTGCTACTCCCCTGTTTACGGCAAAAATAAAATGACTTCGTTTGAACGATATTTTATTGATGATGAAAGTACATGGGTGGAAATTAAAGACGAATATTATCACCTTATCGAAAAACCGAGCGTATGCAACAAAATTTTATGCGAGTTCGGAATTGACCCGAACAATTTTTCTCATATTATAAACGGCCATGTTCCCGTAAAAATAAAAAAAGGCGAAAGCCCGATTAAATCAAACGGCAAACTTTTAGTCATAGACGGAGGTCTTTCAAAGGCATATCAGAAAGTTACCGGACTTGCGGGTTACACATTGCTGTTCAATTCACACGGTTTGCTTTTAAGTGCGCATGACGCATTTGAATCTATCGAAAGTGCCATAAAAGAAGAAAAAGATATTCACTCAACGCTTGACGTTGTTGAACTTGCTCCGAATCGTTTACTTGTTGAGGACACTGACGCGGGTAAATCGTTATCGAAAAAAATCACCGACTTAAAAGCACTTGTTGACGCATATTTAAAAGGAAAAATAAAAACACATTAAATAAAGAGAGGAAATCCACAAATGAATTACGAAAAAGAACCACTGCATATTTCAACATCCGTACCCAACGGTACTTATGAAGTAACTGTCACAGTTACCGCACACGAAGATATTGTTTTCACAATACTTTCGCAGTCACGCCGTTTTATGGCACAAGATATAAATCTTGGCAAAGGAGAAAGCACAGACATTACTTTCAACGTCAGCGTATGTGACTACCACAAAAACAACGAAGATTACACAAACGTAAACGGAGTTGAAATTGATATTATGTGCGACGGTGATTTTACCGCACTTTCCGCAGTATCGCCTGTCAATATTCCGACAGTTTACATCGCCGGTGACTCAACCGTCACAGACCAGCCTGCCGAATATCCGTACAACGCTACCTCTACATACTGCGGTTGGGGTCAAATGTTTCCGCAATTTTTTAACACGGGCATTGCGGTTGAAAACCACGCTCAATCAGGTTCTACAACCGAAGATTTTAAAAATGTGAATTTCACCGCATTCAAAGACAAAATCAAAAAGGGTGATTTCCTGATTATCGAGTTCGGTCACAACGACCAAAAAATAGATACTCTTGACGCGTTCGGCGGATACACGGAGAACTTAAAATATTTTGTAAACTTTGTCCGCGAAAAAAGTGCAAATCCGATAATATGTTCACCAATCAACAGAATTATATTCCAAGAGGACGGAACACTTCTTAACTTGCTCGGTGATTACAGAACAGCAGTTAAAAACGTATGTGACGAAATGAATGTACCGTTTATTGACTTGTGGTCACGCACAACCGAATTTTTTGAGGCAGCAGGAGCGGTAAAAGCTTGGGATTATTTCTGGGGCAACGGCACTGACCGCGATTACACCCACACAAACGACATCGGCGGCAACATCGTTGCACGATTTGTTGCAAACGAAATGATTAAAAACAACGTTCAGCCGATAGCAGACTTAATCAAAAAAGATATGATTAACGTCGAAATGCCGAAACACGATTCAAGTGTCAAACCGCAAAATTCAAAAGAAATCGAACACTTAAAAACAATCGGTCTTGTCAACGTTCCGAAAGCGTCCGAGCTTGCCGACCTTGACAAAGACATCACCAATATCTAATACAGAGGCTGTCGACATAATGTCGCCAGCCCAAAAATCACCTCTTGCGATGTAATTTTTGAGTATTTTTTGTGAAAAAATCTAAAGTTCCTCCACAGTCGAAACTTGAGATTTTAAGCCATTTCTACCGCACATGTCGTCAGAAATGATTTTCAATGAGGTTAGCACCTCATACTCCAAAAAACAAAGCAGACAAAACCATAACGGTTTTGTCTACAAAATAACAAAAACTGCATTTTGAATAAAATCAAAATGCAGTTTTTTTATATCTTATCTTAATTGAGCACCGATTTGATTTTCAAGATTTTTAACAACCTTATCAAATACTTTCTGCACTTCATCACCTGTCAAACTTCTGTCTGCGCTTCTGTATATAGCACTGTATGCAACGCTCTTTTTGCCCTCAGGTATCTGTTTACCCTCGTAAACGTCAAACAACTGCAAGCTTTCAAGCATTTTACCCGATGCCTTTTTGATTACATTTTCAATATCCGCAACAGGAACTGTCTTATCAACAAGCATTGCTATATCACGAGTTACGGCAGGATACTTAGGAAGTTCCTTAAACTTAATATCAGTCTTAATATTAAGGAATACATTTTCAAAATCCAATTCGGCAATATATACAGGAGTTTCAATTCCGTATTTTCTGCTTACTGCCGGGTGAATTTCACCGATTATGCCGATTACCTTATTGCCGGCACTTATCTTTGCACATCTTCCCGGGTGGAATGTCGGGTTATCTGTTACGGCCTCATACTTAACATTCTTTACGTTAAGTTGTGCAAACATTGTTTCGCATATACCCTTAATGTCATAGAAATCTACGTTATCGCCGTACATACCCATTGTGATTTTAACAGGTTCGTTCGGAAGTTCACCGTCCGTTGTCGGAATAAATATCTTTCCTATTTCAAACAACTTGGCAGACGGATTTCTGTAATTATAGTTTCTTGACAATATATCCATCATACTTGCGATAGTAGTTGTACGCATTACCGATGTGTCCTCGCCAAGCGGATTTGTAATTTTTACAACGTTTCTCATTTCACTGTCTTTCGGAATATTCAGTTTATCGAATATTGACGGACTTGTGAATGTGTATGTGTAAATTTCGTACATACCTTGTGCTGTAAGAAGTTCGTTCACTCTGTCCTGTACCTGCTGACGTTCTGTTTTCATTCCGCAAGTAGCCTCGCCCGAAAGAAGTGTTACAGGTATTTTATCGTAACCGTAGAAACGTGCAACTTCTTCCGCAATATCCGCCTCACCTTCAAGGTCAGGTCTGAATGACGGAGGAGTTACAGTCATCTTGTCAAGGTCAACCTTGATTTCAAGTGCGTCAAAATACTTAACCATATCCTCTGTCGGAATGTCTGTTCCAAGGAACGCATTAATTTTATCAGGTCTGAAAGCAAGCGGCTGCATATCTGTTACGTTACCCATAACGTCAATCATTCCGCCGACATTTTCACCGCAGCCAAGTTCTTCTACAAGCTGACACGCTCTTTCAACGGCAGGAACTGTATTGTTATAGTCAAGTCCCTTTTCATATCTTGATGATGATTCTGTTCTAAGACCGACTCTTTGTGCTGTAAGTCTTACAGACGCACCGTCAAATGTAGCCGATTCAAAAATAACAGTTGTTGTATCGTCCTTAACTTCACTGTTAAATCCGCCCATAACACCTGCAATAGCAACAGCTCTGCCGCCGTCTGCGATTACAAGGTCGTTTGAAGTAAGTGTTCTGTCCTGTTCATCAAGAGTCTTTATAACTTCACCGTCATTTGCACGTCTTACGATAATTTTGTTATCCTGTAAATCTCTCAAATCAAATGCGTGCATAGGCTGACCATATTCAAGAAGTACATAGTTTGTTATATCGACAATATTGTTGATGGGTCTTACACCGCACGCACGAAGTCTTTCCTGCATCCAACTCGGTGACGGACCGATTTTAACGTTCTTAACCATTCTTGCACAGTATCTCTTACACTTATCCTTGTCCTGTACATCAACGCTGATTGTATCGGCGATATTTTCACTGTTTTCGTTAAACTTAACTTCAGGAATAGTGAACTTTTTATTAAATGACGCCGCTGTTTCACGCGCAAGACCGATTATGCTGAAACAATCAGGTCTGTTTGAAGTGATTTCAAATTCAACGACAGTTTCATTCATACCGAATATATCCTTAATATCCGTACCGATTTTTGTATCGTCCGGAAGAATAAGAATACCGTATTCAGGCTCATAGCCAAGCATATCCTCTGTTATACCAAGTTCATCGTGTGAGCAAAGCATACCGTAAGATTCAACGCCTCTAAGCTTGCCTTTTTTAATCTTTCCGTCAGGAAGTACCGCACCGACAAGTGCAACGGGAACGATTATACCGGCTTTTACGTTCGGTGCACCGCAGACAATCTGCAAAATCTCGCCTGTTCCTGCGTCAACCGTACACACATGAAGATGGTCACTGTCAGGGTGATCTTCACAGGTAAGCACCTTACCCGCAACTACATTCTGAACAGATTCGCCCATATTCTCCCAACCCTCAACTTTAGAGCCTGTCATTGTAAGTCTGTCTGAATATTCTTTCGGCGTAACGTCTATATCCATATAGTCATTAAGCCAACTCATAGGTAAATTCATTATATTTCATTCCTTTCAATTTCCGAATAATATATTAAAACTGGTCTAAGAATCTCAAATCATTTTCAAAGAAAAGTCTAAGGTCGTTAATATCATACTTACCCATTGCAATTCTTTCAAGACCGATACCGAAAGCAAAGCCCGAATATACTTCAGGGTCAATACCGCAGTTTGCAAGTACCTTAGGGTGTACCATACCGCAGCCCAAAACTTCAATCCAGCCCTCGCCTTTACATACGCTGCAGCCTTTACCGCCGCAAGCGAAACACGAAACGTCAACTTCGGCTGACGGCTCTGTAAACGGGAAATGGTGAGGTCTGAAACGTACTTTTGTATTTTCGCCGTAAAGACGGTGGATAAACATTTCAAGAGTACCCTTTAAATCTGCCATTGTAACACCTTTATCAACTACAAGTCCTTCGATTTGGTGGAATACAGGTGAGTGAGTTGCGTCAACTGCGTCACTTCTGTAAACTCTGCCCGGTGCTATAATTCTGATAGGCGGTTTCTTCTTTTCCATAACACGAACTTGGATAGGTGAAGTTTGTGTTCTTAAAACCGTATTTTCGTTTATATAGAATGTGTCTTGAGTATCACGTGCAGGGTGGTTCGGAGGAATGTTAAGCGCTTCAAAGTTGTAGTAGTCAAGCTCAACTTCCGGACCTTCCGCGATTTCAAAACCCATTCCGATGAATGTGTCTTTAATGTTGTTCATTACTTTTGTAAGCGGATGAAGTTTGCCTGTTTTTTGTGCCTTACCCGGCATTGTAACGTCGATTACTTCACTCTTCAGCTTGATTTCTTCAAGCTTTTCTGAGATTTCCGCTTTCTTCGTATCTATGTGGTTTTCGATTACACCGCGAATTTCGTTTGCAAGCGCACCGATTTGCGGTCTTTCTTCTTTGCTTAACTGTCCCATACCTTTTAGTACGGCAGTAAGTTCACCCTTTTTACCGAGAAATTTTATTCTTGCTTCTTCAAGAGCATCAATGTCAGTTGCTTTTTGAAGTACATCAAGGGCATTTTTTTTGATTTCTTCTAACTTTTCTCTCATTTCAAAATTCCTTTCGATATAAATTAAAAAACACTCCGTCCCATAAGGGACGAAGTGTGTAAATTCAAACTCCGCGGTACCACCCGACTTCCGATAAAATATCGGCACTCAATTATGTATAACGGCACTACCCGTCACAGACTACTTGCAAACCGCTTTCACCTATGCAGCTCCGGAATGAAATTTCAAATAAATCCTTACCGTATCGGCTCACAGCTCAATAACCGATACTCTCTTTAGGCGGTGTATACCTTACTTTGTTCCATCATTGCTTTTAATATTCAATAATAAAATATTATATCACCTTTTTTTTATTTTGTCAATCAATAACATAAAATTATTTAAAAGGATTGATTTTTTTGCCAAAAAATTATATAATTTATCCCGAAAGGGTTGATTTGAATTGAAAGAAGAAATTTTAGATATATTAAAAAATGCAGACGGATATATTTCAGGCGAACGCATAAGCGAAATGTTGAATGTTTCGCGAACGGCAATATGGAAACACATTAAATCATTACGCGAAAGCGGTTACAAAATCGAATCGGTCACGAACAAAGGCTACCGCCTTATTTCCTCGCCCGACATCATAACCGAAAGCGGTATCAAAAGCGGACTTACCACCGATTTTATCGGTCACAACTTATTTATATATGATGAAACCGACACGACAAACAATCGTGCAAAGGAAAGCAATTCCTCGCCTGACGGCAGTGTATTTATCGCTGAAGTGCAAACGCACGGCAAAGGCAGTCGCGGACGTGGTTGGACTTCTCCGCGTGGGATAGGCATTTGGCATTCAATCCTTTTAAAGCCCGAAATCTCCCCACTTGAAGTTTCGCAAATAACGCTTGTCGCAGGTCTTGCCGTCTGCAAAGCTATCGGTCTTAATTCAATGATTAAATGGCCTAATGACATTGTTATTAACGGTAAAAAAATCTGCGGTATTCTAACCGAAATGTCTGCTGAGATAAATATGGTCAACTACGTTGTATGCGGTATCGGTGTAAATGTAAACACAGAATCATTCGATGACGACATCGCCGACAAGGCTACTTCAATGTTTATCGAAAGCGGTCACAAATATGTGCGAAACGAATTAATCGCAAAATTGTTAAACGAATTTGAATGTTATTATAAGAAGTTTCTCGACGGCGGACTCAGTGCAATTCTTGATGAATACAAAAAGTGTTGCGTCACGCTCGGCAGAGAAGTAAACGTCATTTTCAAAAACGAAACGGTTCGCGGAACTGCCGTTGACGTTGACGAAAACGGTTCACTCGCCGTACAAACCGAAAACGGTATTATTCACGTCACTTCCGGTGAAGTTTCAGTCAGAGGTATCTACGGTTACATCTAAAATCGGATATATTATGAATAAATTGTAAATTGTTAGCACTCACATCTGTTGAGTGCTAATTTTGTATTGACAAATCTTACTTTGAGTATTAATATATATTATGTAAATTAATTAAACTTCAAGGAGTGATTTATATGGCAAAAGGTAATATTTCAGTTGACAGTGAAAATCTTTTCCCTATTATAAAAAAATGGCTTTATTCCGATAAGGATATTTTCCTTAGAGAACTTGTTTCAAACGGTTGTGACGCGGTCACAAAATTAAAGAAACTTGCAAGTATCGGTGAAGCTCAAATTGACGAAAGCGAAAAATTCAAAGTTACCGTATCAATATTTAAGGACGCTAAAAAGCTTGTCATCAGTGATAACGGTATCGGTATGACTGCCGAAGAAATTGACAAGTACATCAATCAAATCGCATTTTCGGGTGCAAGCGACTTCCTTTCAAAGTACAAGGAAGAGGACGACAAAGGTTCTCAAATTATCGGTCATTTCGGACTTGGTTTTTACAGTGCGTTTATGGTTGCCTACAGTGTTGAAATTGATTCGCTTTCATATCAAGACGGTGCAAAAGCCGCAAAATGGACTTGTGACGGAAGTATGGAATTTGACTTAACAGACGGTGACAGAACAGAAAGAGGTACTACAATAACTCTTAACATCGCCGAAGATTCGGAAGAATTTCTTGAAGAAAGCACAATCCGTCAAATTCTTCATAAGTATTGTGCATTCCTACCTATTGAAATATATGTTGAAGTTCCTGAGGACAAACACGAAGATCACTGTGACTGCGGTCATGATCATGAACATGAACACGAGCACGAGGACGATACACCGTCAGAGCCAAAGCCTATCAACAACACAACACCGCTTTGGATGAAAAAGCCGTCGGAGTGTACAGACGAAGAATACAAGGAATTTTACAGAAACGTATTTATGGACTTCAACGAACCGCTTTTCTGGATTCACCTTAATGTAGACTATCCGTTCAACTTAAAAGGTATTTTGTACTTTCCTAAAATCAATCATGAATTTGCAGGTCAAGAGGGACAGATAAAGTTATACAACAATCAAGTATTTGTTGCCGACAACGTAAAAGAAGTTATTCCCGAATTTCTAATGCTTTTGAAGGGTGTTATCGACTGTCCTGACTTACCGCTTAACGTATCAAGAAGTTTCTTGCAGAATGACGGTTATGTTAAGAAAATTTCTTCACATATTACAAAGAAAGTTGCGGACAAGCTTGCAAGTATTTATAATAACGAACGTGAAAACTATGAAAAGTATTGGGATTACATCAATATCTTCATTAAATACGGTTGCTTAAGAGATGAAAAGTTCTATGAAAAAGTTAAGGACGTAATTATTTATAAGGATATTGACGGTAAATATTTGACATTGGACGAGTACCTTGACGGTAAGGAAGAAAAAGACGTTTATTACGTTTCCGATCCGCAAACTCAATCACAGTACATCAATATGTTCAAAAATCAAGGACTTAATGCCGTTGTACTTCCGTCAATGATGGATACACATTTTATTTCACTTGTTGAAATGAAACAGACGGGTGTTAAATTCAAACGTATTGATTCCGCCATAAATGACATTTCGGACAACACAGAAAAAGACGATTCAACTAAAGAACAAGAAGAAAAGTTGATCGAAAAGTTCAAGAATGAAATCAAGGACGATACATTGAAAATCGAAGTGCAGTCACTTAAAGACGATTCAATCCCTGCCGTAATTTTGCTTGGTGAACAGTCAAGACGTATGCAGGAGATGTATAAGGCTTACGGTCAGCAAATGGCAGGTATGGCTGATATGTTCCACGATGAATTTACACTTGTACTAAATTCAAACAACTCACTTATCAAGAAAATAGATACATTAAATGACGAGGACGCAAATCTTGTTATTGAACATGTTTACGACTTAGCGAAAATAAGCCACAGTCCTTTGCCGGCAGAACAAATGACAAAGTTTATCGAACGCTCCAATAAATTGCTTGAAAAGCTGTTTTAATTAACAGTTTTTTCTTCCATCGTCAAAGAGGGACACTAAATTTCAGTTTAGTGTCCCTCTTTTAATATGTTTAATAATTCTTCTATTGTATCCACAGTATAATCCGGCACTTCAAATTCATTTTTAGGTGTGTTTAACTTGTGAATACCCTGTTTTACGCATACGGTTTTCATACCCAACTTTTTAGCCGGTGCAACGTCATTATCCACCCTGTCACCGACCATCACAGCATTTTCACCTTTACAGTCGGCTTTCTCAAGTGCTTTTTGAAAAAGTCTTATATCGGGTTTTGATACACCCTCCTCCGCAGAGGATATGACAAGGCTGATATACTTTGCCAAGCCGTACTTTTCAAGGCGTTTTTGTGTCCCCAACGGCTGATTGGCTATAACTCCGATTTTGTACTTACCATACAGTTGTGACAAAACATTTTCAGAATATTCATAAGGCATTTCAAGTTCACTGTGCCATTCTGCCCTATTCAATCCCGATATAATAACAGCGTCATCATACGGAATTAAATTTTTCAAAGCACAGTCGTCCATTAATTTATAAAACTCGCTTACGCTTATGTTGCTCCCTTTTACCGTATCGCTGACGCGTTTTTCCCATGCCTTGCTTTCGTCAACAAGCGTTGAACCGACATCGAAAAATATCCACTCTATCATTCTCTTATCTGACCGTCCCCGTAAATTATATATTTAATAGAAGTCAATGCCTCAAGTCCCATTGGACCTCTTGCGTGCATTTTTTGTGTACTTATGCCTATTTCAGCACCAAATCCGAACTCAAAACCGTCCGTAAATCTTGTTGACGCATTAACATAAACCGCCGCCGCATCAACCTCATTCAAGAACTTTTGCGAATGTTCGTAATTATTTGTAACAATCGCCTCAGAATGTTTTGTGTTGTACTTATTAATATGCTCAATCGCCTCATCAATTCCGTCAACGACTTTTACCGCCATAATATAATCATTATATTCAGTATAATAATCCTCGTCTGTCACGTCATTTACATCTGCAAATATTGCTTTTGAATTTTGGTCGGCTCTGATTTCAACATTCTTTTCTTTCAGTGCCTTGAACATAACAGGAATAAATTTATCCGCTATTTTTTTGTCTATAAGCAAAGTTTCGGCGGCATTGCACACAGACGGACGTTGTACTTTCGCATTAAGCACAATTTTAACTGCCATATCAATATCCGCGTCCGCGTCAACATAAACGTGACAGTTGCCTGCCGCCGTTTCAACAACGGGAACAGTCGCATTTTCAACAACCGAACGAATAAGTCCCTTACCGCCGCGTGGGATTAACAAATCCACATATCCGTTCATTCTCATAAGCTGAGTTGCTGTTTCACGCGAAGTATCTTCTATTATATTTAGTGTCCCCTCAGGTATTCCGACACCGTATGCCGCATCCTGCATAATTTTCATAACGGCTTTGTTTGAATTAATTGCTTCACTTCCGCCTCTTAAAATGCAGGCGTTTGAAGTTTTAAGGCAAAGTACCGCCGCGTCAACCGTTACATTCGGTCTTGCCTCGTAAATTATTGCAATAACGCCCATAGGCACACGTTTTTGACCGATAGTCAATCCGTTTGGTCTTTTCCACATTTTTATTACTTCACCGATTGGGTCGGCAAGTGCTTTGACCTGTCTTACTCCCTCCGCAATTCCGTCAATGCGTTCTTTTGTAAGAGTAAGTCTGTCAATCATAGCTTGACGTGTTCCGTTTTTCTTTGCGTTTTCTATGTCAATGTTGTTTGCCGCAATAATTTCATCGGCACGTTCTACAAGTGCATTTGCAATAGCCTCAAGTGCATTGTCCTTTGTAACCGTACTTACTGAAACCATTTTATATCCTGCATCTTTTGCAAGAGTGCATTTTTCCAAAAGCTCGCTCATTATTCTTCCTCCTTATCGAAATTCTTCGACACAAACAATGTTCCGACAGGCTTTCCGTCAAGTATATCGTAAAGTGAATCAACATTGTTTCCGTTTGCGATTATCATATGAATACCGGCATTTGTCGCTCTTTCGGCAGCCTCAAGCTTTGTCACCATACCGCCCGTACCTCTGCTTGTTCCCGCACCGCCTGCAACATCTCTGACTTCGTCAATATCGTATACTGTAGGAAGTAATTTTGCGTTTTTATTCTTGTGTGGGTCATCGTCGTACAAACCGTCAATATCGGAGAAAAGTACAAGTAAATCCGCGTCAACAAGGTCGGCAACGACTGCCGATAAATTATCATTGTCGCCGATTTCGATTTCGTCATAACTTACCGTATCATTTTCGTTTACAACAGGAATTATCCCCATTTCAATAAGCGTTGTAACAGTATTTTGAATATTTCTCTTTCTGCGCGGAATTGCAATATCCTCACGCGTTAAAAGCACCTGTGCAACGGTGTTGTTGTAACCCGAAAACATTTTGTCGTAAAGATACATCAGTTCGCACTGTCCGACTGCCGCAATGGCTTGTTTGCCCTTTGTATCTTTCGGCTTTTCAGCCAAACCGAGTTTACCGAGTGCAATTCCCTGCGCACCCGATGAAACAAGAATTATCTCCTTGCCTTGATTTCTTAAATCGGAAAGCACCATAGACAGTCTGTCTATAAGTTTTAAATTCATTGTTCCGTGTTCATATGTAAGCGTAGACGTTCCGACTTTGACAACAATCCTGTGCGCCATAGACACGTCCTTTAATATATCGTTCATTGCCATCCTCCTATAAAGCATATAGTTATTTCTATTATATCGCCTTATGGGTAGTTTGTAAAGTCATTTTTAGGTCATACTTTATTTAGTTCCACCAATTTACCGTCAAATCTTCATTAAACTCAAAGTAATATGGAACCTTACCATACCCACCAAAGCCATTCATTGCTTCAAGATGTCCAACAGCTACAATGTGACCATTTTCAAGATAAAAATATGATGTTTTTGTATAATCAGGCCAAATAGCTGTCGATGGTGATCTTAAAGAACTTGATACATATGATTTTATTGTATCAAACATTTCTCGCTTTTGACTGTCTGTCACTTCCTTATTCTTATTATTTTCCTTTTCTTGTTTTATATATTCATTGTATCTCCATTGAGCATCATTTTTCAATTCGCCAATCAAATCAATATCTTCTTGTGATATTTTATGTTCTTTTTCAGTCTTTTCACATTCTTGTATTGCTTCTAAATACATACCGCTGTCTATATAACTTTTAATTTGATTAATATTTGCTGAAATATCATCAAAACTTATAATTTCATTTTCCGTGGTTTGTTCATCTGACTGAGTATCTTGTGTACTAATATTAAATTGAATGTTTTGCGGAACATGAATATCAAAAAATACTACCTGTTCACCGTACATTTTTTTATAATCCTCATTATTTTTATTGCTGTACCCAATAAGAACCATCACATTATCATTATTTATATAAACATCTGATTTTTCTTCGTCATCGTCTATGGTTTTATAATATTTAAATCCTATTATATTTAAATAAGTTTTATACTCATCAATCTCCTTTTGTGTACAATCCGAAGCTTTAAATATATAATTATGAACAATATATCCATTGCTATTATCGTCACCGGCATATATAGGTATTTTAGAATATTTTTTATCAAACGGTATGAAACCGCTATCAATAGTTATAGTTCTTGTATTATTATTCCATTTAACAACACATCCTGAATCTTCCGCTATTGCTCTTAACGGCACCAATGTACGTCCATTTACAAGTTGAGGTTTGACATCTAATATTTTGCCATAATTATTTAAAATATCTATTTTAGACATATCTTTTACGCCACCTGTAATATTTAAATACGCTTTTTCATTCAATGTCATTATTATGAATTGAGAATTACGATTTGCAACAATTTGTTTATTTTCTTCATCCCATTCAACATCATATCCCAAAGCTTCAAATATACCTCTCATAGGAACCATTGTGTAATCGTCAATAATTTGCGGAGGCACATCGAATGTCAATTCTGTGCCGTCAACCAACACTTTAATATCATCATTGCTCGCATTAACTTTAACCGTCAACATAGAAAACAATAATGACATCATACATAAAATACTAACAATTTTTTTCATTTTCTTCTTCATAAGTTTCATCCTTTCAATCTTTTGTATTTGTGATACTGTAATAATAATTTCAGTTACACTTTTCCCCCTTTTAAATTTTCTCACACAAAAAAATGCGCGGTATCATAAATCTAATACCACGCATTAAAACGCAGCTTAGATTTAATGTTACCACACATTTACTTTGAATTAAAATATTCCCATAACAAAGGTATTCTATTAATACAAATTAAAGCTTGCGTTTTTAACAAAACTACAACCTTTATATTGGGAATAACAAAAGAAGAATATTCATAAAAATATCCTTTTCATTAATAATATTAAATTGTTCAAAGTAAAAATGTGGTATATTAATTATAAACAATTATATGATAATTGTCAAGCGCAAACATTTTAGTAAACAACTACTTTTTTCATATTTATTTGCATTTTATAAATATATATAAATTGTAAATTTTTTTTTGGTTTGTTGACTTTTCACAAAAAATATGTTATATTTAATTACAATTAATAGTGGTGCAGTATCCTAGTCAGTACGGCTCTTCGGAAAGCGGGCCTAAAAATCCGCCAAATGGCACATCGATGAAGTTTCTGGTGTTTTGCTTTGAACGCCCAGTTCGGGGCTGATGCTGGGAGTTAAGGTTTAGGGGCGGTTTCCAACGGCATGGTAACCTTACCCCCTTTTCCGTGGAGGCCTATGACTGTGGCGGCCCATACCTCCTAAGGGAGCAAGTCGTTACGGCATAGGGGAAAACCTGTTTTGCGGTTAGTAATTCACGTCCTCACAAGGGACGTGGTATGAATGCTGTGGGCAGCGTAGCCAGCCTTGAGTGGATATGGCGGATAGACGCCCAAAACTTTTTCGCCGCTCGGCCAGTGGCAAAAAGGCAATGCGTCTTGAAACCATATTTGCAAAAGAGGATACGGAAAGCTCAGGCTGTTTGGGAAAACTTCTAGGCTGTCGTAATTGAATGAACAGGGGATTGCAGTGCGGACTCAGTGGCAATCCGGTAACTACAAAATAGTATAAGTCTTTAATGGGAAACCGCTTTTTCGGCGACGATTAAGCAGATTTATGGGAAAGCCAACCGGACCTATGCCGCAAACTTTACTCTGTTCATTACCCTATTTAAAATTAATTGAGCCTGTCGACAAGATGTCGCCAGCTCCAAAAATTACATCTTACGATGTGATTTTTGAGTATTTTTAGAGAAAAAATCATAAAGTTCCTCCAAAGTCGAAACTTTAGATTTTATGCCATTTCTGCCGCGCAGGTCGCCAGAAATGATTTTCAATGAGGTTGCACCTCAAACACCCATAAATAAAGTAGACAAAACCATAACGGTTTTGTCTGTAATCTTAGTCGGCATTTTGCCGATTTATTATTATAGAAAAGGAGATTTACAAACTTGGATAAATCTGACTCTCACAGGCGAAAAAAATTTAAAGTACCAAAACCTGATTCAAATGTTTCGACTTCACACAAATGGACGATTTTCGTAATCTTCCTTTCGTTCGTGCTGTCATTGGTATTCAGTCTTATAACATCGGTTGCGATGCAATCGCTTAATTTATTTTTTGCATTTATAGTTTTATTCGCTATCATTGCAATAAATATTTTATTCGATATGATTGGTACGGCTGTTCAGTCTGCTGAAGAAAAGCCTTTTCATTCCCTTGCGGCACGCAAAGTCAAAGGTGCAAGAGAAAGTATTTCCGTAATACGTCACGCACCTCAGCTTGCAAACTTATGCTGTGACGTAATCGGCGATATTGCCGGAATTATTTCCGGTGCAACGACAACTCTTATTGTTTCGGAACTTGTCGCAAAATTTAACCTGAGCGGTATATTGCCGAGCCTTATACTTACAGGTATTGTCAGTTCTCTTACTATCGGCGGTAAAGCTATGTCTAAGGGAATCTCTATGAATAACGGTAATTCAATCGTTTTTACGGTTGGAAAAATAATGAGTGTTTTTAAACGTTGCAAATAACATTAATGGGGCATTGGTGATGGAGAAAATTTTAAATAAAATCGAATCACCCGATGATTTGAAAAAATTAAATAAAGACGAATTGAAAACTCTTTGCAGTGAAATTCGTGAGTTTCTGATTGACAGTGTATCGGAAACCGGCGGTCATCTCGCCTCAAACTTGGGGATTGTTGAATTGACCGTTGCTATTCACACTGTTTTTAATGTGCCTGAAGATAAGATTGTCTTTGACGTAGGTCATCAGTCTTATGTGCATAAAATTCTTACAGGAAGAAAAGACGGGTTCAAGTCGCTCCGTCAGTTCGGCGGAATGTCGGGATTTCCGAAAACAAGCGAAAGTGATTGTGACGTATTTAATACCGGTCACAGTTCAACTTCAATTTCAGCCGCACTCGGTATTGCCAGAGGGCGTGACCTTGCCGGCGACAATTACAATGTAATTTCAGTATTCGGTGACGGTGCTCTTACGGGCGGTATGATGTACGAGGCTATGAATGACGCAGGTCATTCAAAAACACCGCTTATACTTATTTTGAACGACAACGCAATGTCTATTTCAAAAAATGTCGGTGCGGTGTCAAAACACTTGCGTTCACTCAGAATGTCGCCGTTTTATTTCCGTTCAAAACACGCGGTTGAAAACTTTTTAAAAAAAATGCCTACAATAGGCAAACCTACCGCAAATATATTAAAGCAAATAAAACGTTTCTTCCGCAGGCTTGTAATCCCTACAACGATTTTTGACGATATGGGATTTATATATATGGGACCTGTTGACGGTCACAACCTAACAGAAATTATACAGTGTCTTGAATATGCAAAAGAAGAAAAACGGCCTGTCTTTATTCACGTCCACACGAAAAAAGGCAAAGGTTATGCCCCCGCGGAAAGCAATCCGCAAAAATTCCACGGCATATCACCTTTTGACAAAGCTACGGGTGAAACGAAAAAAGGCAGTGAAACATACAGTGCAAGATTTGGCAATACGCTTGTCAGATTAGCGAAAAACAACAAGAAAATAGTTGCAATCACAGGTGCAATGCCTAACGGCACAGGACTTGACGAATTTCAAGAGCAATATAAAGACAGATTTTTTGATGTCGGTATTGCCGAACAGCACGGCGTTACCCTTTCAGCAGGACTGGCAACGGTCGGATACACTCCCGTTATACCGTTGTATTCATCATTCTTGCAACGTGCATACGACCAAACTTTGCACGACGTCTGTCTGCAAAAACTTCACGTTGTATTCCCTATCGACCGTGCCGGTATAGTCGGCGCAGACGGTGAAACACACCAGGGTGTATACGATATTTCGTACTTATCACATATGCCGAATATGACAATTCTTTCACCTGCCACGCTCGATCAGCTTGAATATATGCTCGATTTTGCAATCAATAAATTTAATGCACCGATTGCAATACGTTACCCACGCGGCGGAACAGAGGCTGAAAATGTGCCTTCCGCTTTCACTTTGGGACAAGCACAGCGCATGCAAAACGGCTCGGATGTTACAATTATCGCAACAGGCAGAATGGTTAAACGTGCCGAAGAAGTTGCAAAACTTACAACGAAATCAGTTGAAATTTTAGCTATGCCTACAATAAAACCGCTCGATACAAAGAGCATAATCGAGTCGGCAAAAAAGACAGGCAGCGTTATAACCATTGAGGACAACGTAAAAATCGGCGGTATGGGAAGTATGATAGGCACATTGCTTGAAGAAAACCATATCGACTGCAAATTTAAAATATTTGCTTTCCCCGACCAACCGATTACGCACGGCTCAATAGATGAACTTGATAAATTATACGGACTTGATGCAAAGACGATTGCATCAAAAATAGATTAAAAGGATAAGAACTATGGGAAAAATAAGACTTGACGCACTTCTTGTCAAAAACGGACAGGTACAAAGCCGTGAAAGAGCGAAGGCTCTAATTATGGCAGGACAAGTGTATGTAAAAAACCAAAAATGCGACAAAGCCGGACAGATGGTTGACGAAGATACAACCGTTGCGGAAATTCGCGGCGAAACTTTAAAATATGTAAGCCGCGGCGGATTAAAACTCGAAAAAGCTATGCAGGAATTTCCGATTACCCTTGAGGGTAAAACCACAATGGACATAGGTGCGTCAACAGGCGGGTTCACCGATTGTATGCTCCAAAACGGTGCTGTCAAGGTATTCGCCGTTGACGTTGGCTACGGTCAGTTCGCGTGGAAATTACGTCAGGACGAAAGAGTCGTAAATATGGAGCGTACTAATATCCGCTATGTGACACCTGAGGACATTGGCGAAGAAATTGATTTTGCGTCTGTTGACGTGTCATTTATTTCGCTTAAACTTGTACTGCCCGTTGCAAAAACACTTCTTGCCGATAACGGCGAAATTGTCGCACTTATAAAGCCACAATTCGAGGCAGGACGTGAACAGGTCGGTAAAAAAGGTGTTGTAAAGGACATAAAGGTACACTATGAAGTTATAAAGAAAATTCTTGACTTCGCACGAAGTATTGATTTGCACGTTGCAGGTCTTTCATTCTCACCTATCAAAGGTCCGGAGGGCAACATTGAATATCTTGCATATTTGAAAAAAGCCGAATGTGAGGATAACATCACAGATGAAAAAATACAAGAAATAGTAGACAAATCACACAATCTGCTTTAAGAAAGGAATGAACAGAAATGCTTGCCGAAAATACAGTTTTAACAGGCAGACGTGCGATAACACGTTCATATGCAAAAATAAATCTTACACTTGACGTACTTTCAAAACGCGAAAACGGTTATCACGACATTAAAATGATTATGCAGACAGTATCGCTGTTTGACCTTATTTTAGTCGATAAAACGCACAGGGGTATTTCTATTTCAACAAATTTGCCGTATTTGCCTTGCAATGAAAAAAACATCGCCTATAAAGCGGCAGACGCATTTTTTAAAGCGACAGGTATTCGCGGCGGTGCAAAAATCGTAATTCACAAAAATATACCCGTAGCCGCAGGGCTTGCCGGCGGCAGCGGTAATTGTGCGGCGGTTCTTACCGCAATAAATATGCTCCACGGCAATCCTCTTTCTAATGATGAGCTTATGCATATCGGTGCGTCACTCGGTGCAGATGTGCCGTACTGTTTTGACGGCAGTACACAGCTTGCGGAAGGTATCGGTGAAATTTTAAAACCGCTCTCCCCTATGCCAAATGCGTACATCTTACTTGTAAAACCGCCTATCAACGTATCTACGGCACTTATTTACGAACAAATCGACAACACACCTATCGAAATTCGTCCCGACACAGACGGAATGATTGACTCTTTAAATAATAACGACCTTTACGGCGTTGCAGACAGGCTTTGCAACGTTATGGAAAACGTGACCGCTAAAATGTATCCGATTGTCGGCGGTATCAAAACCAAAATGATTATGAACGGCGCCGTTAATGCCGTTATGAGCGGTTCGGGTCCGACTGTTTTCGGTATTTTTGACGATTTTGAAAAGGCAAAAAAATCCGCCGACAGTTTTGCTTATCAGTTTAAGGACGTATTTCTTACACAAGTTTTAAATTAAACGAGGTGATTATTTTTGGAGAAAGACAAGGATATTATAGAAGTAATCATTGACGAACAACCGACAAACAATAAAAAAATCAAGTTTGCATATTGGGATAATCTCGCAAAGGATTTATCACCGCTGTTTATAAAAGTATCATCGGCAATATGTATTGTGATTGTTTTGGGAGTATTTTTTGTCGGCTTTTTCATACCGAAAAGCGATAACAAAATAACAAAACGACTTGAAAAATTACAAAATACAAATTCGGAATATATTACGGCACAAAACAATTATTCATCGCTTTCCGATGAAATAAATACTCTTAATTCGGATTTAGCCGATAAGAAAAAAAACTATGAAGAATTTACAACGTCGCAAAACGGTCTTGAAAAAATAAATGACGAAAACGATAAACTCGAAAAAGAAAAAGAGGAATTGCAAAACACGGTCAATACAAAGCAAAGCACACTTGATTCCTTGAATAACCAAGCATCATCGACTTCTCAATCAACCTTAACTTTGACATCGGGTACTTACGCAGTCGGAGAAAATATAAAAGCCGGTAAATATACAATTATGGGTTCGGGAAGTATTGCGATTTCGTCATTGGGAAAAGCAAGAGTAAACTCGAATTTAACCGCTGACGGAAAAGATTATGTATTAAACGATGATGAAACAATAAAAATCAAGGGCAAGGCTCAATTTATTCCGATAAAATAATGAAAGGATATGACGATTATGACGCAAAAAAAATTATATGTTATAATACTTTCGTTTTTCACGATTATAATCGGTGTGGTTTGTTTTTCACTCGGCAACTATTTTGACACAAATTCTCTTGCAACAGAAAAACTGAAAACTCAAATATCTGCACTTGAAGAAAATACATCATCACTTACCGATACAAAAAATGATTTGGAAAGTCAGATAAATGACCTAAATTCGGAATTGAGTACAAAAACCACCGTAAATAATTACTTTATGGAGGCAAAGAAAAAGAATGACGAATTAAAAAACGACATTACCGAATTAAATCAAAAGTCATCTGAACTCGACTCACAAATTGAGGAACTGCAAAATCAAAACTCGTCATTACAGGCAACCGAAAAGACAGGCAAAACATATACATTAAAGAAAGACCAAAGCTATACTTGCCCGTCAGAAATACCAGCAGGACGATATATCGCCACAGGTACGGGAACGCTTGTAATTTATTCATCAAGCGGCAAAGCTCGTGTAAGCGAAGATTTGGCTGTTGCTTATAATAATTCGTATTCCTTTACACTTTCCGAAAAAGAAAAAATCAAAGCGACTGATGACATTAAATTAACTGAAATTAAATCAAATTAGCAAAAGGGGACATTAAAATTTAGTGTCCCCGCAGACTGTCGACAAATTGTCCGGAACGTGCAAAATATTATTTTTTATATTTTACAATTTAATTTATAGCTATAACAAATAACAGGCAAGCCTATCTTCGATATACGGCTTGCCTGTGCACTTTTTGCGAAAATAAACTCTAACGTACCATCGTACGCCAACGAGTTCATTTTCACAAAATCCGAACTAATTTCTCGACCTCTGCCGGTGTGTAGACACTTTTGTTCATATATCAATGTCTACTCTGTTGCGTTTACCGCCCATCATAAACGTTTCTATATTCTTAACAATCTCATTCATACATCTGACTCTCGCTTCATACGCACCCCATGCCATATGCGGAGTTAATATAACATTACTGCGGTCTAAAATCCGATTGTACGGACTGTCATTCGTAATCGGCTCAACCGAATACACATCAACACCCAGTCCGCCTATTTTGCCGTTTTCAACCGCCGTAACAAGTGCGTTTTCATCTGCCACAGCACCGCGTGAAACATTAATAAATATAACACCGTCTTTCATTAATGAAATGCGTTTTTCGTCTATCATACCTTTAGTTTGACTTGTAAGCGGTACATGAACGGATATAATATCCGCAACTTTACACAATTCATCAAGTTCAAGCCACTCATAACCCTCATGGTATCTGCGTGAATTTGACACAATTTTCATACCGAGTGCATAAGCAATATCAGCCGTTCTCTGACCTATATTGCCAAGTCCGATTACGCCCCAAGTCTTACCTTTAAGCTCATTAAAATACGGTTTCAAGTGGTTTTGCACACCGCTTATCATATACTTTCCGCTTTTGACATAGTTATTAAATTCATTCAAATGACTTGCCAATGACAATGCCATAGAAACGGTAATCTGTGCAACGGAATCGGTTGAATAGCCTTTTACGTTGCACACACCTATTCCCTTATGCCAACAATAATTTATATCAATATTATCGTAACCTGTTGCCGTAACGCATATCAATTTCAATTTTTTTGCGTCGGTCAAATTATCTTTGTTAAGTTTGATTTTGTTTACGATTATAATATCGGCGTCCTTTATTCTGTCTTTAAGCTGCAGAGATGACGTTGTTTGATAAACGCTCACATCACCCAACTTATTAAACACAGAAAATTCAATATCGTCACCAAGCGTCTTTGCGTCAAGGATTACTATTTTCATATTTTAATCCTCCAAAAGGTCGTGCATTTTGTTCCATATTTCAGGATATAGCTTTTTAAGATTTATCGGTACAAATTCACAGTTTACAAATCCGTGACCGGTCTTTCCGACAGTCATAAGCTTCTTTTCCGGAAGTTTATAGACTTCGTAAGTGAATTCACATCTTGCAACGGTAAGCTTTGTCATTTTACAAGTTACAAGCACTTCGTCCTCATATTTTAAACCGTAATAATACTTTGCAGCCGTTTCGGTAAGCGGTAACATTATCCCCATTTTCTCCATTTCGGTATAGCTCATACCGATTTTTTTGATGAAATCCGTTCTCGCAACTTCAAACCAAGGATAATATCTCGAATGATGGACAATTCCCATCATATCGGTTTCTGCGTATCTTACTGTCAAATGCGTTTCACTTACAAATGCCATTTTTCTTTTCCTTTCCGATGTATATTATTTGGAGCTGTCGACATTTTGCTGGCAAGCTCAATTTATCTCTTCCATTCCCGAATAAACAAGTCCGCGTTTTGCGTCCATAGTAATGGTCGTGCCGCTCTTTAGTACTTTTGTGGCACCTGCCGCCGCAACAATTACAGGAATATCAAGTGCAACCGCAAGCACGCTTGCATTATTCGCCTCGCCCACTTCTTCAGAAATAATACCTGCTGATTTTTTCAAAATAGGTATCATATTCTTTGTGACGTTGTTTGTTACAACAATATCGCCGTCACAGAAACTCTTTTTAAGTTCTTCGTAGCTTGTAGCAACACATACATTAGCCGTTGCATTAATCGAATCAAGTCCGCGGCCGCTTACAAGTATATGACCGACAAGGTGAACTTTCATAATATTAGTCGTACCCGCAACGCCCATAGGTGCACCGCCTGTTATAACAACAAGGTCGCCGTCTTTGATAAGACCTGTCTTTTGAGCACATTCAACCGCATGATCAAAAAGTTCGTCGGTATTCTTTCTTGTTTCACTCATAATCGGGATAACGCCCCACGAAAGATTAAGCTGACGTCTTGCTTTTACACTCAATGTCGGTGCAATAATCGGACAAGTAGGTCTGAACTTTGAAAGCTGCATTGCAGTACCGCCCGAATATGTCAACGCAATTATAGCCGCCGCATGCAAATCATGTGCCGTTGTACAAGTAGCATGGCTGATAGCGTTTGTAACGTCCATACGCGAATCGAAATTCATTCTGTCAAGACGTTTTACATAGTCAATATCATTTTCCGTTCTTTCTGCGATTGTTGCCATTGTCTTGACCGTTTCAACCGGATATTTTCCGATAGCCGTTTCACCCGAAAGCATAATCGCACTTGTACCGTCATAAATTGCATTTGCAACGTCAGTTGCCTCCGCTCTTGTCGGTCTTGGGTTTCTTATCATTGAATCAAGCATTTGTGTTGCCGTAATAACAACCTTACCTGCTCTGTATGTTTTCTTGATAAGGCTCTTTTGAAGCACAGGCAAGTCATGCATATCAATTTCAACGCCCATATCACCTCTCGCAACCATTATACCGTGAGTTTCGCGAATAATATCATCAATATTATCAACGCCCTCGGCATTTTCAATCTTTGCGATTATTCTTATATCTCTGCCTCCATTATCTCTCAAAAGAGTTTTAATTTCTCTTATATCATCGGCAGTTCTTACGAATGACGCCGCAATAAAATCAACGTCCTGCTCGATACCGAAAAGAATATCGTCAATATCTTTTTGGCTCATATAAGGCATTGAAAGTGCGACATTTGGGACGTTAACACCTTTTTTATTTGAAACAACTCCGCCGTTTTTAACCTTACAAAGAATTTTGCTATTCTTTACGCTGATAACTTCCATCTCAATAAGACCGTCGTCAATAAGAATTTTACTTCCCACCTTAACGTCATTCGGAAGATTTGCATAAGTGATAGAAACTTGATTTTCGTCACCCACAACGTCATCTGTGCACAAAGTGAACTTTTGACCTTCTTTAAGTTCAACCTTGCCTTCCTTAAAGTCCTTTATACGAACTTCGGGGCCTTTTGTGTCAAGCAAAATTGCAACAGGAATATTAAGTTCATCTCTGACCTTTTTAATTCTGTTGATTCTTTCTAATGCTTCTTCATGACTTCCGTGTGAAAAATTAAGACGCGCAACGTCCATACCGTTAAGCATCAAATCCCTAAGCACATCTTCGTTGTCGGTCGCCGGACCCATTGTACAAATAATTTTTGTTCTTCTCATAAATCTATTCTACTCCTTTAATAAGTGTTATACCCCATTCTCTCTTATATCAAACGTAACCGTTTGTTTTTTAGCCTCATCTAACAAAAGGCGGACAAAATGTCCGCCTCATATATTATACTGTTAACTTCTTTGCTAAATCAACTAAATTCTGAGGCAATTCTTTCTTCATTGCAAGACCTTCTTCAATATCAACATCAACAATTTCATGTTGTTGCATACATACGATTCTGTTCTGCTTACCTTCAAGTAAAAGCTCAACCGCCTTACAACCCATTTCACTTGCCACAACTCTGTCACGAACTGTCGGACTGCCGCCTCTTTGAACATGACCAAGAATAGTAGCTCTTGATTCAATGCCTGTCTTTTCTTCGATTTCTTTAGCCATTTCAATAACACCGCCGATACCTTCGGCAACGATAATAATAGAGTGCTTTCTTCCTCTTGATTTACTCTCAAGAATAGGACGAAGTACGTCTTCGTCAAAACTCCACTTTCTTTCAGGAACAAGAATAACCTCAGCACCGCAAGCGATACCTGCCTGAATAGCAATATAACCTGCCGCTCTGCCCATTACTTCGATGATTGAACATCTTTCGTGGCTCTGTGCCGTATCTCTGATTTTATCGACTGCGTCTTTAACAGTGTTAAGACAAGTATCGTAACCAACTGTATACTCACTGCAACTGATGTCATTGTCGATTGTACCAGGAAGTGCGATAGTCGGAAGACCTGCCGCACATAAATCTCTCGCGCCTCTGAATGAACCGTCACCGCCGACGACAACAAGACCGTCAAGACCGAATACCTTTGCAATCTCAACAGCTTTCTTTACGCCTGCCTCTTCCTTAAATTCAAGACAACGCGCTGTTTGAAGAATAGTTCCGCCTCTTTGAAGAATTTCAGAAACAGATCTTGCATTCATTTCTTCCAATTCACCGTTTATAAGACCGTTATATCCACGTCTTACACCAAAGACTTTAAGTCCGTAATATGAACCTACTCTGACAACCGAACGAATTGCCGCATTCATTCCCGGTGCGTCACCACCACTGGTTAAAACACCTATTGTTCTTACATTTTTGTTCTCCATAATTTGTCAATCCTCCCACGATTTTTTAAAACAGTTCGTTTTCAAAAATTAAATCCTGTGCTGTTTCCAGCTCCGTACTCGGTACAAGTACCTCGTAACAACTACTCTCATTTCCATTGCAGTTATTTGTGCGTCTTAATTTGGAAATTACTTTATTCGTCAAAAGTACATCTATAAGCTTTTTTGCTGTTTCGATTGACTGCGATACATAAATTACTGTCCACATAAAATAAACCTCCTGCCGATAAGGCAAACCTTATCTCGCATCTGACATTAGCTTACCATGTTTCGTGTATATCTCAGCAGCACCGTTAATCTTTATTGCTGTTGTAACATCTGTGAATTGAGCAAGAAATACCTCTCCCTTATCAAGTTTCTCCGTATGATGAAACTTTGTATCCTTGCCGCTTGTAAGCCCTATAATATTCACACCGTTTTCAAGTGCTTTTACTACAATATACTCATCCATAATTAATACCTCGTTTCGGTAATTTTGCAAAATACTACATCTATAATATAATATAGCATTTCGCAAAATATTTCAAGAGTAAATACAATAAAATTTTTAATTATGCAAGTTTATGTTTTCGTGAATATTGCTACTTTATTTTAACATTATCCTCTCCGAAGATATTTTTTAAGTCATAAATTGCATTTTCTGTACCGTTAAACCATAATCTTCTCGGTACAGACGACATTTTTCTTGTATCTTTAAAGAAAAGTCTTACTTCCATATCACCTTGATACGGTGACAGATACTTTTCTACGTTTTTCAAATTTTCGTCATTTCTCGTTTCAAGCTGAATGTACAGTCTTTTCGGCTCTTTTTTTGCCATAAGTGCCTCGTCCAAAAGCTGAACGGACTGCATTAATATTTTAGGTGCCTCGTCTTCCCTTATCGACAATCTGCAAGCTATCGCAACAAGATTGTCTTCCTGCAAAAGCGGTGAAAATTCATTCAGAACTTTAGGAAATACTATACATTCGACAGAGCCGTATACGTCCTCCACATTAAGAAAAGCCATCTGTGCATTTGAACGTGTCGTTTTATTTTTTCTTGACGCTATGGCGGCGCATATAATCATCATATCGCCGTCCTGAAGTCCGCCCTCAACCGCATGATAGTTGCCGTCCTCGTCTTTATGCACACTGGTTAAAACATCGCTTATATTATATTTTGTAAGTTTTTTTATTTTATCCGTATATTCCTCCATCGGATGTCCGGAAAAATATAGTCCGGTAGACTGTTTTTCCATCTTTAACATCGTCTTTTTGTCAAGTTCGTCAATATTCGGAAATTGCATTTCACTTTGTTCTTCGATTGTATCAAAAAGCGACATTTGACCCGCAACATTATCCCTTGCGGCTTTTGCCGTACCGTCAAGTGCTTTTTCGTAAACAGCCAAAAGCTGTGAACGTTTAACGCCCATGGAATCAAACGCACCGCACGAAATCAATCCCTCAAGCGCACGTTTATTCATATCCCGACCTGCCATACGATCGATAAAATCAGAAAAGGTTTTAAATTCGCCGTTATTCTTACGCTCATTGACAAGATTTAAAATCATCGCACGACCGACATTTTTAACCGCCGACAATCCAAAACGAATACTGTTATTTTCAACAGTAAACGTATCCTCACTTTTATTTACGTCAGGCGGCAAACGGTCGATCCCCATTTCCTTGCAGTTTGCGATATAATGGTTTATCTTGTCAAGGTCATCAATACTCGATATAAGTGACGCCATATATTCAACGGGATAAAACGTCTTTAAATATGCGGTCTGATACGTTACAAATGCATATGCCGCCGCGTGTGATTTGTTGAAAGCATAATTTGCGAAATCGTTTATTTCGTCAAATATCGAAATTGCCGTCTGTTCGTCAATTCCGTTTTTGATACAACCCGGTATATCTCCGTCGTCACTGCCGTAAATAAAGTTTTTACGTTCAATAACCATTTGGTCGGCTTTTTTCTTACTTATAACTCTTCTCATAGAGTCAGCCTTACCGAGCGAATATCCCGCAAGTGTACGCACAATTTCAAGCACCTGTTCCTGATACACCATACAGCCGTATGTAACGTCAAGAATATTTTTCAAAAGCGGGTGCTTATATTTAATTGTTTTTGGATTTTTCTTACTTTTTATATATCGCGGAATTTGTTCCATCGGGCCCGGTCGATAAAGTGCAATACCCGCTATAACATCTTCAAGCGTATCAGGCTTTAATTCCTGCATAAACGACTGCATTCCGGCACTTTCAAGCTGAAATACGCCGTCTGTATTACCGCTTGAAATAAGTTCATATACTTCCTTACAGTCATAATCAATCTCGTCCATATTGAGGTCAATACCCCTTGTACGCTTGATAATTTTCACTGCGTTTTCAATTACGGTAAGGTTTCTAAGTCCCAAAAAGTCCATTTTCAAAAGACCGAGATTTTCAACCGTATCTTTCGTAAACTGCGTCGTTATAAAATTTTCACTGTTTAACTGCAACGGCACATAATTGACTATCGGCTCACTTGTTATAACCACACCTGCCGCGTGCGTTGACGCGTGGCGCGGAAGTCCCTCAAGTGCCATTGACGTATCAAGCAATTCCTTTATTTGTGGGTCATTTTCATAAAGTGCGTGAAGTTCCGTACTTATGTCAAGTGCTTTGCTTATCGTCATTTTCAAATCAAACGGCACAAGTTTCGCAACTTTGTCAACCTCCGCATACGGTATATCAAGAGCACGTCCGACATCACGAATCGCAAGTTTTGCTTTCATTGTACCGAATGTAATTATCTGTGCAACCTGCCCTTCACCGTATTTTTCAACAACGTAATCTATAATCTTTTGTCTGCCGTTTGGTGCAAAGTCTATATCAATATCGGGCATACTTACACGTTCGGGATTTAAGAAACGTTCAAAAATAAGTCCGTATTTTATCGGGTCAACCGTTGTTATGCCAAGACTGTACGCAACGATACTGCCTGCCGCACTTCCACGTCCCGGGCCGACCATAACACCGTTATTTTTTGCAAAATGTATGAAGTCCCATACAATAAGAAAGTAGTCCACAAACCCCATACTTTTTATTACACCGAGTTCGTAATCAAGACGTTTCTGTAATTCGTCCGATACAGGTGAATATCGTTTTTCAAGACCGCTTTGACAAAGTTCACGTAAATATTCAAACGCGTCCTTACCGTCCGGTACTGCATAAGCAGGCAAGTGCCTTGTACCGAAATCAAAATCAACATTACATCTCTTTGCGATTTTTTCCGTATTCTCAATCGCTTGCGGCACATATTCAAAAAGCGACGTCATTTCTTCTGGTGACTTGATATAAAATTCTTCCGTTTCAAACTTCATCCTGTCAGGATCGTCAACCTTTTTTTCCATTTGAATACACATCAAAACGTCTTGATACTTTGCGTCCTCTTTTTTCAAATAGTGTATATCGTTTGTCGCAACAAGTCCGATACCCGTTTCCTCCGACAATCTCAACATATCCGGAATTATTCTCTTTTGTTCGCTGAGTCCGTGGTCTTGAATTTCAAGGAAATAATTATCCTTACCCAAAACCTCCGCATATTTTAAAGCGATTTTTTTTGCTTCGTCATAGTCGCCTCTAAGCAATGCTTTCGGCACTTCACCCGCAATACAAGCCGACAGTGCGATAATACCCTCGCTATGCTCTTTAAGCATTTCAAAATCAATTCTCGGCTTATAATAAAATCCGTCAATATATCCCGCCGAAACAAGTTTTATAAGATTTTTATAACCCCTTTGATTTTCAGCAAGCAAAATAAGGTGACTTGTTTTATTATCAATATCATGTACCTTATCAAAACGGCTTCTCGGTGCCATATACACCTCACAGCCTATAACTGGGTGTATTCCCTGTGATTTTGCTTCACGATAAAAGTCAACCACGCCGTACATTGAGCCGTGGTCGGTAATGGCACACGAATCCATGCCAAGTTCTTTAACTCTTGCAACAAGTTTTTTTATACTTGCCTCACCGTCCAAAAGACTGTATTCAGTATGTGTATGAAGATGGCAAAACTGCATATGCCCCCAACCTCCTTTATATCGTTTCCGCTAACTCAACCAATCTGCTCAGTCTGTGATTTACACCCGATTTGCCAATCGGCGGATTTGTTTTTTCACCCAATTCTTTCAAACTGTCCTCGGGATATTCTTCGCGTAAAATCGCTATTTCCTTTAATACATCGGGCAGTTTATCCCATTGTTTTGCGTCCTTGATTTTTTTTATCGCAAACAAATGCTTTGATGACGCCTTCGCGGCTTTGTTCGTGTTGGCATTTTCACAATTTACACGTCTGTTGACTTCGTTACGCATTTCTTTTTCAATCTGTACCGAAAACAGTTCAAACGCTCCTTGTGCCGCGCCCATATATCCGAGTATATCCGCTATTTCTTCGCTACCCTTGATATAAACAACATTATACCCTTTACGGTATGTTATTTTTGAATTAAAGCCCTCATTTTTAAGCAATTTCTGCAAACGAAGTGCCTGCTCATCGCTTTTCGTATTAAATTCCATATGATACCCTTTTTGAGGGTCTGTAACAGAGCCGCCGCCCAAAAACGCACCTCGCACAAATGATGCTCTGCAACACGAAAACGGTATATCGTCCGATTGCGATATACCGCCTGTGATATTTTCAACCTGATATATATTATCTATAATAATACGCTGTACTTTTGAAATAACCTGTGTTTCCACCTGTATCCCGTAAGCCGTATTTATATCCGCTGTTATTCTCTTTGCAATATTTTCGTTTTCTGTTGCAAACTTAATGCTGTCACTGCCTATATTCCCTCCGAACATCAATGCTCCAGACAATTCATATGCAGCACAGTTCATACAACCGTATTCACTCTTACACAGCTTTTCTTTTATCTGTGATGAAAAAGACATTAAAATAATCCTCTCATATCTTTATCTTATTTATTTTCAAAATAATTTACGTCACTGCCCAATCTCATAATAGTTCTTGCCAAACGGCTGAAATTGTGACGTATTTTATCGTTTCGTACAAGCAAAAGATTACCTTGCACAAGTTTTGCTCTTTTGAGAACGTTTATTGAGTCAATCATAACTTCACGCGCATGTTCGGACGCGTACTTAATTCTAAGACTTTCGGGAATTATTGCGTTGTTCGCAATAACTATATCCGCAATACCCTCATACGAATGACGTTCAATCGCCGCAAGGTGATCGGACACCGTATAATTTTCCGTTTCGCCTGCCTGGCTCATTATGTTGCACACATAAATTTTTACGGCATTACTTTTTTTAATCGCATCAACAACACCGTCCACAAGCAAATTAGGTATAATACTCGTGTAAAGACTTCCCGGACCTAAAACAATTATATCGGCTTTTTCAAGAGCCTTTATAACTCCGTCAACAGCCTTTGGCTTTTCGGGATTAACCATTAATTTAACTATACCGTTTTTAGGGCCGTCATGGTGTACGCCGATATGCGACTCACCCTCAATCAGTCTGCCGTCCTCAAGCAATGCGCTTAGCGTTACAGACTCATTCGTAACGGGATACACCGTTCCTACCACACCTGTAAGGTGGCTGAATTTTTTTACTGCCTCATCAAAGCTTGACGAGGTTTCATTAAGTGCCGCCAAAAAAAGATTGCCAAGACTGTGACCTTTTAAACTTCCGTCTTTAAATCTGAAATTCAAAAGTTCGCCCATTACGGGATCAACCTCTGCCAACGCACTTACGCAGTTTCTCACGTCACCGGGTGCAAGCATACCGAGGTCACTTCTAAGTATTCCCGATGAACCGCCGTCATCGGCAACCGTTACAACCGCTGTTATATTATGAGTATGTAGCTTTAGGCCCTTGAGCATAGTCGAAAGACCTGTTCCTCCGCCTATCGCCACAACCTTTGTATCTGAAATCATCTGCCATTAACTCCTTTCACAAAGCTAACGTCGGCGAAATATTCGCCTTTTAAACTATTCCCTGCCCATATCACGATACGATACATTAACCATATAGTCACATGATTTTAAATAATCCGCAAGTTTATTTGTCATAGTAACACTTCTGTGTTTACCGCCTGTACAACCGATTGCGATTGTAAGAGAAATTTTTCCCTCCTCAATGTAAAGAGGTATCATAAATTTCATAAAATCTTCGAGTTTTTCCATAAAAGTAACCGATTTCGGGAAACTCATAACATAGTCTTGAACTTCCTTATCATTACCTGTTTTATGCTTTAATTCATCAATATAGAACGGATTCGGAAAACATCTTACGTCAAACACAAGGTCGGCGTCAAGCGGCATACCGTATTTAAAACCGAATGCCATTACATTAATTTCAAGTCCTTGCTTTGTATCGCCTGACGCATAAATTTCTTTTAATTCCTGCAAAAGTCCCTGCGCTGTAAGATGTGACGTATCTATAACATAGTCCGAAGCCTCGTAAAGAGCGGAAAGCATTTTTCTTTCCTGTCTTATTGATGCCAAAAGCCCGTTTGTATTTTCAATAGGGTGCATACGTCGTGTTTCTTTATATCTCTTTACAAGTGTTTCATCATCCGCATTGATGTACAAAAGTTTGCAATCGTATCCCTTTTGCTTTAAATCATCAATCTGTGCCAAAAGTTCATTTATCATATCGCCGACACGGGTATCAACAACGAACGCAACATTATTAAATTTACCGTTTACCGAAGTCAGCATTTCCGAAAACTTCGGTATAAGCATAGGAGGCATATTATCTATACAGAAATATCCCATATCCTCCAAATATCTTATTACTTTAGTTTTTCCGCTGCCCGACATTCCTGTTACTATTGTATATTGCATCCGATTTCTTCTCCTTACTGTTCCCCTATAAGCCTTACTTCAGGCTCTAATTTCACTCCGAATTTTTCTTCCACGGTATCTTGTACATACTTAATTAAATCCAAAACATCCTTAGCCGTTGCACCGCCTTTGTTTACAACAAAGCCTGCGTGCTTGTCGCTGACCATTGCACCGCCTACGGAATATCCCATAAGTCCCGCATCCTGTATCAGCTTACCTGCAAAATAGCCCTCCGGACGTTTAAATGTACTTCCCGCCGACGGCTGTGACAAAGGCTGTTTATCACTTCGTCTTTTATTGTAATCAGCCATCAATGCCTTAATTTCGTCATAATTGCCTTTTTTAAGTTTTAATTTACAAGATAGAATGGTATAACCGCCGTTTTCAAACATACTGTGACGATAACCGAAATCAAGCTTATCTGCCGTTTCGGTTTTTATAAGTCCGTCAGGACATATAAATGTTACGTTTTCAATTATATCCTTAAGCTCACCGCCGTAAGCTCCTGCATTCATATATATACCGCCGCCGAGTGTACCCGGTATTCCGCCGGCAAATTCAAAACCGGTAAGATTAGCCTCAAGGATTTTCTTTGAAAGCGTTGACATCAGTATTCCTGCGTCGGCATATACTTCTTCATCCTCAATTCTGCACTTTGACATACCGTTTCCAATGTGTATGACAACGCCTCTTATACCGCCGTCACCGACAAGCATATTTGAGCCGTTGCCCATAAGCATATACGGTGTATCGGTATCTTTGCAAAAATGAATAATTTTTTCGATTTCAAGTGCGTTTTCAGGCGATACAAACGCGTCTGCCGTGCCGCCTATTCTGAATGTTGTATGCTTACTCATAGGTTCATCGTAAACAACATTGTCAGTAATAGCCGAAAGTCTTTCTCTGTCTAACATATATTCCGCCTTTCCGTAATTACATATGCCACTTAAACAGTTCTTTTCCCTTTTCTTTCATATATGCTTCAAATGATTTTAAATCTCTGTTTATAACCAATTTTTCGGGGAATGAAATTTCACTGAGCATACCAAGCGCATTATTGTAATTACCCAAATCAAACGTAATGTGTGCGTCAGAACTTACAACTATTCCGACTTCTTTTTCCTTGCATATTTCCGCAATTTTTCTGCAATTCGGAATACTTGCTTTTCTGACGTCAAACGAATGATTGTTTATTTCTATTAGCTTATGATTTTTCTTTGCAAGGTCTATGATTTTTTCATAATCATACGCAAAAGCCGGTGAACCGCTGTGACATATAACATCTACAAGAGGGTTGTTGACTATCGCCAAATATGCGCTCGTATGGTCTGTTGCGTCACCGTCCTTGTAGCAAGGAGCGTGTATACTTGCATTTACAACGTCAAGTTTTTCAAGTACCTCATCGGCAAGATCTATATTACCCTCCAAGTCAAGTATATTCACTTCCGCACCGTATAATATCTTTACACCGTATATTTCACGCGGAATGGCCTTCAAATTCTGAAAATGCCAAGGGTGTGCACCGTCGGGAATAGCAGGTGCGTGGTCTGTTATCGCAATAGCCTCCATTCCTGCCTCCGACGCATATTTTGCCATTTCAAGAACTGTTGAATATGCGTGTGTACTTGCCAATGTATGTGTATGTGTGTCCAATAATATCTTCACGTTATATCTTCCTTATCTAAAAATTACAATAGTTTGGAGCTGTCGACATTTGTCGACAGGCTCTTTACAAATTACCAAGCTGACTTTCCATCTGGCTCATAAGTCTGTTGTTAAGCTCAACAGCCGCATTATATCCCATACGTTTCTGTCTGTTATTCATTGACGCAACTTCGACAATTACCGCAAGGTTTCTGCCAAGTTTTACAGGTATCGTAAGTGACGGTACGTTTATACCCATTATATTTGTATACTCATCCACCATACCGAGTCTGTCATATTGCTTGCCCTCTTCCCAAGGCTCAAGATGAATAATCATATCAATATTTTCAGTGTCTTTAACCGCACCTATACCGAATATTTCCTTTACGTCAATAATACCGATACCGCGCAGTTCAACGAAGTGACGTATAATTTCAGGTGACGAGCCGACAAGCGTCTTGTCCGAAACTCTCTTAATTTCAACCGCGTCATCGGCAACAAGTCTGTGACCTCTCTTAACAAGCTCGATAGCCGTTTCACTCTTTCCGACGCCGCTCTCACCCAAAATAAGAATACCCTCGCCGTATACTTCGACAAGCACACCGTGACGTGTACGTCTTGGTGCAAGCTGTACATTAAGATACGCAATAAGCGCACTCATAAATGCCGAAGTACCGCTCTCACTTCTCAAAAGCGGAACATTATACTTTTCAGCCAATTCAATCATTTCAGGGAAAATCTGAAGTCCTCTTGTGACGATAAGTGCAGGAATATGCTGTGACATAAGTTTTTCAATCTTCTCCGCTCTCTCGTCGGCATGGAACTGTTCAAGGTAAGTAAATTCAACCTTTCCCATAATCTGAATACGACTATTGTCAAAATAATCGAAAAATCCCACCATTTGAAGTCCCGGTCGGTTTACGTCTGTATTTGTTATCATTACAGAATCAAGATCATCAGTTTCGTAAATCTTTTCAAGTTCAAACTCCTCAATAACCTTTTTTAGCGGGAGCTTATATTCATCAACATTCATCATTTGGAACGTCCGCCTTTCATGACATTTTTATAAATATCCTATTTTATTATTATAACCCATACCGATACATTTTTCAATAAAAAATACATAAGTTTTTAGCTGTATTTACGGTTATAATATGTGCAAAAGCATAATTTTAAAAAAATTTAATAAAAAAGTAATAAAAGTCTTGCATTATTAAAAATTTTGTGTTAAAATATTTCTTGATGTTTTAACAAACGTGTCAGGAGGTGTAATGAAATGGCAAAATGTGATGTTTGCGGAAAAGGCGTTGCTTTCGGTATTAAGGTCAGCCACTCTCACAGAAGATCTAACAGAACTTGGAAGCCAAACGTAAGAAAGGTTAGAGCAGTTGTTAACGGCTCAGTTAAGTCAATGCATGTTTGTACTCGTTGCCTACGCAGCGGAAAGGTAGAACGTGCTGTTTGATTACTTTTTTAGATAGAGACAGCTTGCTATTTTTTAGGCAGGCTGTTTTTTTCTTACTTTTATTCATTACATACCGCAATTTATTTTCAAAAAATAAGTCAATTTTTTTATAAATTAAATTGCTTTTTATTGGTTTTTCTGTTATAATAGTTTAGAATAGATTTTGAAGGGGTGTATCGGATTGGAGAAACTCTTAGTCAAGGGTGGTAACAAGCTTAAAGGCGAAGTTACTATAAGCGGTGCAAAGAATGCCGCAGTCGCAATATTGCCGGCTTGCCTTTTGGTTAAAGGTAATTGCAGAATTGAAAATCTGCCTGATATAAAAGACGTAAAATTATTTTTACGAATACTTGAACAGCTTAATGCTGATGTTAAATATATAGATAAAAATACTGTTGATATAGATTGTACAAATGTTGATTCATATCGTCCGTTGGGTGACCTTACACGCAAAATGCGTGGTTCAAGCTATCTTATGGGCGCACTTTTGGGTCGTTTTTCTAATTTTATTGTTGACCCGCCGGGCGGATGTGACTTTGGTACACGTCCTATCGATCAGCATATAAAAGCATTTGAAACGCTCGGTGCTGACATTGACACATCAAAAGGTGTTATCGAAGGTTCTGCCGAAAATCTTTCTGGCGGAAATATTTTCTTTGACGTTATAACCGTCGGAGCGACAATCAACGCTATGCTTGCGGCGACAACCGCAAACGGTATTACCGTTATCGAAAATGCCGCAAAAGAACCTCATATTGTTGATCTTGCGAATTTTCTTAACAATATGGGTGCAAACATAAGAGGTGCGGGAACTGATACAATTAAAATTAAAGGTACAAAAGATTTGCACGGCGGAACATACACAATTATCCCCGACCAAATTGAAGCAGGTACATTTATGATAGCGGCAGCCGCTACAAGAGGCGATGTTGTTCTTAAAAATGTAATTCCGCGTCACCTTGAAATCATAAGTGCAAAACTTATCGAGGCAGGCGTTAATATTTCAGAGGGTGAAGACAGCGTAAGAGTTTGGGTTAATGACGATACAAAGTTTAAACACATTAATTTTATCGCTATGCCTTATCCCGGATTTCCTACCGATATGCAGCCTCAGCTTGTAACGTTCCTTACAACAATCGAGGGTACAAGTATGGCGCGTGAAGGTGTTTGGGACAATCGTTTCAGATATGTAAACGAATTAAAGCGTATGGGTGCTGATATTCGAGTTGAGGGCAAACTTGCGATTATTGACGGTGTTAATTCACTTATCGGTGCGCACGTTAAAGCAACAGACCTTCGTGCAGGTGCGGCAATGATTATTGCCGGTCTTATGGCTGAGGGTACTACCGAAATCACCGACATCTATCATATTGACAGAGGTTACGAAAACTTTGAAGAAAAGTTCGTTAAACTCGGTGGCAGTATTGAAAGAGTACAAGTCGTTGACGATTTATTGGATTAATTCAAAAATACAAGCCTGCTTGACTTTTGTCGGCAGGCTTAATTAATTTTAGGAAGGTTAAAATGGCTACTTTTGTTTCACTTATAAGCGGTTCGTCCGGTAATGCGACATTCGTTTCGGACGGCAAAACAAATTTACTTATAGATTGCGGTATGTCGGGTGCAAAATTAAAAGAATCGCTTCACGCTATTGACGTAATGCCAGAAAGCATTGACGCACTCCTAATAACGCACGAACACGTTGACCATACAAAAGGTGCAGGGGTTATTTCAAGACGCTACAATATTCCTATTTACACCACACAAGGGACTCATACAAGTATGGATATAGGCAATATCGCCGATGAAAATATTAAAATAATCACCGAAGATACAGATTTTGAAATAGGCAATATCGGAATACGTCCTTTTGCAATTCCGCATGACGCCACACAACCTGTCGGTTTTAATTTTATGATTGGCGATGAAAAATATTCGCTTGCAACAGATATAGGTAAAATAACAAAAAGTATTTTAGAAAAGATAACAGGCAGTAAAAAAATATTGCTTGAATCAAATCACGACGTTGAAATGCTGAAATGCGGTACATATCCGTATCCGCTGAAACGCAGAATATTGGGTGAATATGGTCACTTGTCAAACGAAACCGCCTCAAAAGTCGCTCTGCACCTTGTACAGAACGGCACTGAACACATTATGCTCGGTCATTTAAGCAAAGAAAACAACCGTCCGGAAATAGCTATGCTCGAAACATACAATTTACTTTCACAGTCGGGTGTCGATGTCGGCAAAGATATGACTTTGCAGGTTGCCGACAGATATAAGCCCACTTTATTTTAAACGGAGGAAAATATGAATATAACTGTTATTTCCGTAGGCAAAATTAAAGAAAAATATTTCACTGCCGCTATTGACGAATATTCAAAGCGACTTTCAAGGTTCGCGAAATTAAATATAATCGAAGTAGCCGATGAAAAGATACCCGATAATGCATCAGAAAAAGAAATGGAGCAAATAAAAGAAAAAGAGGGAAATAAAATCCTTGCAAAACTTCCGCAAAATTCGTTTGTCGTTACACTTTGTATTGAGGGTAAAGAACATTCTTCCGAAGAATTAGCGAAAAAAATCGCCGATATTTCAATGACTTCAAGTCATATTACATTCATAATCGGCGGCTCACTCGGTCTTTCCGATACCGTAAAATCAAAGTCGGCATTAAGATTGAGTTTCGGTAAAATGACACTTCCCCACCAACTTATGCGTGTCGTTCTTCTTGAACAAATTTACCGTGCATTTAAAATTAATAATAATGAAAGTTATCATAAATAATTTGATATACGCAAAAAGGAGCGAAAAATCGCTCCTTTTCATTTATCTGTTATTGTTTATAAATTCAACAACGTCATTAACTGCGTCATCAATATTCTTTTCAACTGCATTTTCTGCTGTTCTTTCCTTATATTCAACAACGCCCTCGCCGCATTTTTTACCTACGACAATTCTTACAGGAATACCGATAAGGTCAGCGTCTTTGAACTTAACGCCGGCTCTTTCGTTTCTGTCGTCAAGCAATACTTCTATTCCCTTTACCTTTAGGTCATTATATACTTTTTCGGCAATTTCACTCTGTTCTTCATTCTTAGAATTTACAGGAATAACGATTGCGTGATACGGTGCGATTGATACAGGCCAGATAATACCGTTTTCGTCATTGTTTTGCTCGATAGCCGCTGCAAGACAACGTGTAACGCCTATACCGTAGCAACCCATAATAACAGTCTTGCTCTTTCCTGTTTCGTCAAGGCTCTTTAGTCCAAGTGCGTCAGAATACTTTGTACCAAGCTTGAATATATGTCCCACTTCGATACCTTGAGCAGTCTTTATAGGCTTGCCACACTTAGGGCAAACGTCGCCTGTTTCGATTGTACGAATATCAGCAACTTCTGTCGGTGTGAAGTCCTTATTGATATTTACGTTCTTATAGTGCATATCTGTTTCATTTGCACCAACAATAAAGTTCTTCATCATTGCGACTTCTTTATCAACGTATACAGGAATATCAAGTCCCACAGGGCCTGCAAAACCAACTTCTGCATTTGTAATCTGTCTTACCATAAACGGCTCAGCAAGTTCCAAATCGTCCACACAGCCGACAAGATTTTTAAGCTTAACTTCGTTTACTTCTCTGTCACCTCTTACCATTGCGGCAACATACTTATCGTCAGCCTTATATATTATAGTCTTTGCAAAGTTATAAGCCTCTGCATTTAAGAAACTTACAAGTTCTTCGATTGTATGAGCATTCGGAGTATGGATTTTTTCCATATCAAAATCACCCTCAGGTGACGGCTTTTCTTGAGGAATACATTCAGCTTTTTCATAGTTAGCCGCATATCCGCAATCATCACAATACGCAATACCGTCCTCACCGATTGGTGACTTAACCATAAATTCCTGACTTCCGCTGCCGCCCATAGCACCGCTGTCAGCGTCAACGATAGTGAAATCAAGTCCAAGACGGTTGAATATTCTGCAATATGCGTCATACATTTTTTGATATGACTTATCAAGTCCTTCTTCCGTAAGGTCAAAGCTATACGCGTCCTTCATTATAAATTCACGGCTTCTTATAATGCCGAATCTCGGACGTCCCTCGTCACGATACTTATGCTGGATTTGATATAAAGTCATTGGATATTCTTTATATGAACGAACACTGTCAATTACAGTTTGAGTGAAAAGTTCCTCGTGTGTAGGACCAAGACAGAAATCACGGTCGTTTCTGTCTTTCATTTTGAACATACTCGGTCCGAACACTTCCCATCTGCCCGAAGCCTGATAAGCCTCTGCCGGCAAAAGTGCAGACATCAAAAGTTCCTGTGCACCAGCGTTGTCCATTTCTTCACGGACAATCTGTTCAACCTTTTGCAAAGTGCGAAGTCCAAGCGGAAGATATGAGTATATACCTGCCGCAAGTTTTCTGATAAGACCTGCTCTCAACATTAATTTATGACTTGTTATTTCCGCCTCTGCCGGTACTTCTCTAAGCGTCGGCATAAGCAAGTTAGACATTCTCATTATATAAATTCCTCTCTTTATTAATATTTATCACTCTTAATAAGCGTGCCGATACCTGTCTTTGTAAAGATTTCAAGTAACAGGCAATGCGGTATACGTCCGTCAATGATATGCGCACCCGTAACACCGCCGTCGATTGATTCAAGACAGCCAAGTACCTTTGGTATCATACCGCCGCTGATGCTGCCGTCATGTATCATTTCGTATATTTCATTTTTATGTATTTCGGCAATAACATTGCCGTCTTTATCCTTAATACCCTCAACATCAGTAAGCAAAATAAGTTTTTCCGCCTCAACAGACGCCGCAACTGCCGCCGCAACCGTATCTGCATTGATGTTATAGCTGTTGCCGTCCTCATCGGTACCGATAGGAGCGATAACAGGGATATATTGATCTGATGACAATAAGTCAATCAAACAATGCTTAACGTGAACAATATCGCCGACATAGCCTATATCAACCTTTTCGCCGTCCACTTCCGTATACTGCTTTTTACACTCGATAAAACTGCCGTCAATACCGCTGATACCGACTGCACGACCGCCGTTTGTATTAAGAAGTGCGACAATTTCTTTATTTGTTTTACCTATAAGTACCTGTTGGGCAGTCTGCATTGTAATATCGTCCGTCACACGCAAACCGTTTACGAATTTGCTCTTTACACCACGTTCGTTAAGTGCCTTTGAAATATCGGGGCCTCCGCCGTGTACGACAATCGGATTAAGTCCGATAAACTTCAAAAGAGTAATATCCTCCATCACGGAGTTCTTTAATTCTTCGTTTATCATAGCATTGCCGCCGTATTTGATAACGACGGTTTTGCCGGAAAATTTCTGTATATACGGAAGTGCCTCTATAAGTATTCCCGCTTTTTTTATAAGTTCTTGCATTACTTCCACCCTCTATTATAAATAAAATCCCGGATTTGTAAGGGCTGTCTTTTCGTCCAAGCCGAATAATAAGTTCATATTCTGAACGGCTTGTCCCGCAGCACCCTTTACAATATTGTCAAGTGACGATACGACTACGGCTCTTTGAAGTCTTTCATCATAGCACACGCCTATATCAACGAAGTTTGAACCTGCAACGTGTTTTGTTTCAGGCAAGTCGCCCACTTCCTTAACTCTTACAAAAAATTCGTCCTTATAAAATTCCTTGTACATTTCCGTAAGTTCTTCCGCACTTGACTTTCTGTTTAGATTTACATAGATTGTCGAAAGTATTCCGCGTTTTTGCGGAATAAGGTGTGGCGTAAACGAAATCATTATTTCTTCACCGGCAACATTGCTAAGCTCCTGCTCGATTTCAGAAGTATGACGGTGAGTTGCTACCTTATACGCTTTCATATTTTCAGTACATTCGCAGAAACTGTTTTGAAGTTTAAGACCGCGTCCTGCACCTGTAACACCGGATTTTGCGTCAACAATAATATTCTTTGTTTCAGCAATTTTATTTGCCAAAAGCGGAACTGTTCCGAGTATTGAACAAGTTGTGTAACAGCCGGGGTTACCGATAAGTCTTGCATTCTTAATCTTATCTCTGTGAAGTTCGGGAAGTCCGTAAACAGACTCCTTTAAAAGTTCAGGTGATGAATGTTTTTCACCGTACCACTTTTCATACACTGCCACGTCATCATATCTGTAATCACCGCTAAGGTCGATAACTTTAAGACCTTTTTCAAGTAATGACGGAATTACCGATTTTGACGCACCGTGCGGAAGTGCGGTAAATGCCACATCACAAGCACCGACCTTATCAAGGTCAAGTTCTTCACATTCCTTTTCAAGTACATGATTGAAGTTCTTATAAACATCACTTATCTTCTGTCCCACAAAACTGTGCGAACCGAGTATTTCAATACTTACCTCCGGATGTGATGTTAATAATCTTACAAGCTCAATACCTGCATATCCCGTTGCTCCGAGAACTGCCGCTTTTATCATTTTGTATCCTTCCTTCCAAATAAAAAATAAGGCACTTTATCGTTTTTTTACCCTATTTTTTGCTACTATCTAATTAATTATAATACACATTTTGAAATTTGTAAAGGGTAAAATGCCACATTATTGTAATATGCTCTTAACAAAAATCAAGTTGAATTGTCACAGATTTACTTGTATAATGTATAATATTAAGAATTATGTAAACATAGGGGGTGTGATGTTGAAAAACAGAATATTCAGGTTGTTATCTGTTTTCTGTTCGATTGTAATTTTAATGTCCTGTCTTACGTTCAGCACTGCTGTTGCTGATGAGCCTGTCGGCAAGATGGCGGCGGTATATGCTTATGTACTTAATAACTATTTGTACACTTACAGTTCAATGCACACCGAAAACGCAGGTGATTCTCTTTCAATTTCGGAGGACAATATACCTAACGGCGTTGTGTACAGTGATATAGTAAATTTTGACGCAAATGAAAATCCGTATCTTGTTATTTTCCTTGCGGACAGCGGATACACTACCGCCTCATGTCACGTTTGGAAATATGACGAAGAAACGGAAAATGCGGAACGTATCGCTATTTTAGACGTTAATTACAATCAAATACCGCTTGGTCAATCGGGTGTATTTTCTCTCGGTTCAAACGCTGAAAAACGTTATATAACATACAAGGTGTTTGAAGGTGACGAACTTGTTCACGCGGATTATTACACCGTTATCGACGGTGATGCGTTTGAATATGTAAACGCACCGCAGGTACTTTCGGAAACAGGTGTTATGGACTTCAGTTCGGAATATTTCCACCCAAATGTTGACGTTTCTCATTATAACCAAAATGTCGGCAACTTTTTCGACAAACTGAAAAACTCTGCCGCAGACAGTGTTACATATGAGGACATTGCGGAACGTTTGAGCGATGAGGACGAACATCAGATTGAAGAAGTTCTTAAAAATGTAGTAAGCTATACCGATTTTGATATTGCAAACTACACTACTATGGACGAATACCAAAACGCACTTAACGTCGAACCGAACGGTGACAGATTTTATCTGATTTCAGAGGCATATAATCTTGGTGACGAGATTTATTACGTTCGTTTCTCTACCGACCGTTCATATTACAACTATGCACTTTTGCGCAGAAGTGATATGGCTGATAACGGTTATCAGATTTTGAAGGTCAGAACGGACTGTATACCTCTTTCGGACAGAGAACTTAAACAGATAAAAGCCGATTACGACAGAAACACTTTACTTTATAAAAAATCAAAAGGTACTCTGAAGCTTTCAAAAACATCAAAGTATGATGACAGCGATGGTCTTTCAGAGCCTACAAAAGCACCGTCTATTCATATTGAGAAATCATTAAAGAGTTCAACCCGTCTGCCGGCAGTATGCTTGGGCGGCGGTATCGCAATAGCCTTGCTTACCGTTTTGTGGGTTTATCTTTACAGTGACAACAACTAATATTTAACGAGCCTGTCGACTACGTCGACAGTTCCAAAAATCACATCATATGATGTGATTTTTGAGTATTATTAAAGAAAAAATCTTAAAGTTCCTCCAACGTCGAAACTTTAGATTTTAGCCATTTCTGCCGCACAGGTCGTCAGAAATGATTTTCAATGAGGTCGTATCGGAAAGACATCCGACGCTCGCAAGAGCGGTTTTGCCGTAGTCAAAACTACTGAAAAAGCACCTCATAATCCCCAAAATAAAGTAGACAAAACCGCAACGGTTTTGTCTTATAGTCTAAAAAATCCGATGGTATGAAACCATCGGATTTTTTAGATTATTTTTTATTTTTCTTTTTTAATTTCCACGTTTTTTCTTTAAGTTTTGCAAGCTGTTCTTCGTATCTTCTTGACGTCAAATTCGGGAATGCTTTAATAATACGTTTTTGGAATATATGCGTTTCTTTAACAAGATTATCGTACTTCGCTTTAAGTTCGTCCAAATCGTCCTTATGCTTTGACTTGATTTCTTCTTTCTTATGCTCGTACTTCTCTTTCATATCGTCCAAATTCTCACGAATTTCCTGTACGTTTTCACTGTTGTATATCTCAATGCCCTTTTTCATAATATCGTTGGCACTGTCATAAATATGTTCGCCGACTTCGTCGGAAACATTATGAATTTTCTTTGCAATATCATTCATAAGTTTAACACGTTTTGTAAGATTATTAATGGTTATAACGGTTATAATAACGTCAGCCACAAACACTGCCGCAAAAAATACAACTGCAACAAGTCCCAACATATGCGGTATAAATCTTACAAATCCGAGTATAACAGGGTGAATACCTTTCATAAGCGCGATACACACAAAACCCCAATATATAGAAAATTTAAGGCATATGTAACCGCCTATGTTAAACGGCATATCCGTATAATCCCACCAACGTGCGTGGAATATTTTGTCGAGTGCAAAACCTGTAATCAGTTCCAATATTGACGTAAGCAACGCCGAGCCTACGAAAAGTAAAAATAAATTGTCTTTTATCGGCGTAAGACATAATACAACTATCACACCTCCGACACCGTATATCGGACAAACAGGTCCGTTTAGGAAACCGCGGTTTATAAAATGACCTTCATTAAGTCCGCAAAATACTACTTCAATACACCAACCGAAAAATGCGTAAATGAAGAATAGCCATAAAAGTTCATAAATTGAATAGCCTAATATCATTTGTTTGTTCCTTTCATTAATAATAATTTTAGAAAATATTATTTTTTTGTATATCATAAAATTGCTCACAGTGCTGCTTTGCAGCTTGCGGTGCCGTATACTTATACTGCCCCAAGCAAAAAGTAGTGCTGTGTGGAATTTTAGTTGTCTTACTTTGTATCCTTATTTATGTATTCCGCTTTCAACTTCGAATACATAATCTTCTGACTGCTATACAGCCCATAATATCCCGACAGCATATAACTCACACCTGCCGCAATGGCAAAAAGTATAAAGCCTTTTGAGCCGAACAATTCAATACTTAAAACTATCGACGCAATCGGACAGTTAAGCACACCGCAGAACATTGCAATCATTCCGATTGCCGCCGCAAATCCCGGATTTAAACCGAACAAATGACCGACAACACAACCGAATGTCGCACCGATAAAGAATGTCGGAACAATCTCTCCGCCTTTAAATCCCGCACCGATTGTTATTGCGGTGAACACGATTTTCAATGCCCACGCCCAACCTTTTGCATGACCGCCGACAACGGCGTGTTCGATTATATCCATTCCCGAACCGTTATAATCTCGTGAGCCTGTTAAATATGTAAGTGCGATTATCGCCAACGCACCGACAACTACTCTTATATATGGATTTTTAAACCATATTTTTAAATATCTTGCCGTATAGTGCATTGTCGTACAGAATATTATGCTTAGTTCCGCACACAATGCTGAAATAAGTATTGTCTGTAAAATCGTTATAACGCCTGTCTGCGGAATAACGGTGATTGCGAATTGAGTCGGCTCAAGTCCCGCAAATCTTGTAACCAAAAATGCCGCCAGTGACGACATAAGACACGGTACAAGTGCCGAATAATACATAATTCCCACGCTTGTTACACCAAGTGCAAACACAGCCGCCGTTATCGGTGTACCGAACAGAGCCGAAAACACCGCACTCATTCCGCACATTACAACCATATGTATATCTTTTTCGTCAAGTTTAAAAAGCCTGCCGATATTACTTCCTATACTTCCGCCAAGCTGAAGTGCCGCACCTTCTCTGCCGGCACTGCCGCCGCAAAGATGAGTTATAACCGTACTTACAAATATAAGCGGTGCAAGTGAAATAGGTACTTTTTCATCATTTCTTATTGACGAAATAATACTGTCCGTCCCCTTGTTTTCAAGCATTTTACACGCTTTGTACATTGCCACGATTATAATACCGCCTATCGGAAGAAACAGTACAAACCAATCGTGCATTGTAAAAATAATATTCGCATAATTTACACTCATATGAAACAACGCGCCGACGCACCCACCAACCACTCCGATTATTATTGAAATCAACGCCCATTTCAAAAACGTAATAACGTAATTTGACGCAGATTTCATTTTTTCAATCGCTATATCCTTTATCATATTTATCTCCCTGTTTCTTTTTATAATATATTAAATTATATCATTTTACGCCGTTTTTTTCAACATATTTATATTCTAAATATTACTAATAAAATTTTTGAATATAATTTTCATCAATGTACAAAATATTAGTGTAGTCGATACAATTCGACACAAAATTTTAAATAGATTAAGACTTTGGTTTTAAGGAGGGAAACAAAATGAGTAAAAACAAGATTCAAGTTCCTGAGGCAAAGCAAGCTATGGAGCAGTTCAAAATGGAAGCAGCTAACGAAGTAGGCGTAAACCTAAAGCAAGGTTACAACGGTGACCTTACAGCAAAGCAAGCCGGAAGTATCGGCGGTCAAATGGTTAAAAAAATGATAGCTGATTACGAAAGCAGAATGAAATAAGACATTCTGAAAGTAAACTTACTATCATAATTTAATCAAATCACAAAAACGGTGATTAAAAATGAAAATCATTTTTAATCACCGTTTATCTTTTGCTTTATTTCCTGAACTATTTCAACCAACTTAAATTTAACAACAACTTCTTTATCGTTTTTGGTAATTATATCGTAAGTATCTTTATCAAGTTTTTCGCGAAGAATTTTTTCGCTTTCTTTACTGAGCCGAACTTCCTCACCCTCTTTAAAGCACAACGGCGGATACATAACGCACCACCAATTATGTCCTTCACCGCTACCGAGAACAATCCTTACACCGTAATATTCGCCCGCCGGCAAAATCATTGACTTATATGTTTTTTCGGGAAATTCAAATTTACCGTATTCGGCGTGTGCCGTATATGAAAAACCGTTTTCACGAAGTACGTCATTCGCTATATCTTCAAATTCATTCAAATCGTTTATTATCTCATCGCGACATTCGTTTTTATCCGTTTTTGAAAGTCTGTCGCCGACATTTTTTAAAATTGCGTCACGCACCTTTAATTTAACTGCTTGGTCGTTATCATCGTCACTGTCCGCGATAATATGTAATCTTATCAAGTTATCCTGCAAATCCGCCTGTACACCATCCGAATATGCAGTTACACAAACCGTCATACAAAGTGCCACCAAAAATACCGCTATTATCTTATTCATAATTAATACCTCACTGATTTAATCTTGTATTGAAATTATTAACCTATTTTTCATCTCGCATACATATTTATTACGATTTTATGGAAATACTAAAGAAAAATCACAAGGAGGAAGTAATATGAAAAAATTAATATCTGTCGTTCTGGCATTTGCATTGATAACTTGCGGCGTCGTTTATTACACTAACGAAAACAACGCATATGCGGTAAGTGCCTCATCAAACGAAAAACAGCTTTTGGCAAGAGCGGTAAACGGTGAGGCACGCGGTGAGCCTTACGAAGGACAAGTTGCCGTTGCGGCAGTTATTTTAAATCGTGTACGTCATTCGTCATTCCCTAACACAATTTCGGGTGTTATCTATCAGCCTGGTGCATTTACGGCGGTCAGTGACGGACAGATAAATGTTCCTATCGACGAAAATTCTACGGTTTACAAAGCCTGCAATGACGCTTTAAACGGTTGGGATCCGTCCGGCGGTGCGATATACTATTTTAATCCCGACACCGCCACAAATGCTTGGATTTGGTCAAGACCGCTTATAAAAACCATCGGCAAACACAGATTTTGCAAATAATATGAGAGAGAGGAAAATAATATGGAGAGAAAAAAAAGCATACACGTTTGGCTGTATACAATACTTATTGTAGGAATAATCGCCGCAGTCATATGGGGTGCTACCGCAACGAAAAATGCAAAAGCACTTGAAGTTACAACAGAAAATCAGTACAACAGAGCGTTCCACGAGCTTGTCGGTTATGTTGACGATATAGACACTCTTTTGAGCAAAACACAGCTTACAAAAAGTCCCGCACAGCTTGCAAAACTTTCAAGCGATATTTTTCGACAAAGTGCAGAGGCAAAGTCATGTCTTGGTCAGCTTCCCACATCAGAGGTACAGCTTGACAACACGTCAAAATTTCTTTCACAAGTCGGCGATTACACCTATGTGCTTTCGCAGTCAATGATTAACGGTGAAGAAATTTCACAGGAAGAATATGACAATCTTGCGTCAATGAACGAATATGCCGCAACACTAAAAAATACCCTTTCGGAAATAGAAACAAAAATTTACAACGGAGAAGTACGCATTTCACAGTCAAGGACAAGACAGCGCGGAACAGTCGCAGACGCGGCAGATTCAAACGTACTTGACGATTTGGCTAACGTAGAAAAATCGTTTGACGAATATCCGTCACTTATATATGACGGTCCGTTCTCGGAGCATATTGAAAACAGAGAGCCTGCACTTTTGAAAAACGCACACACAATTTCACAAGAAGACGCACTGAACACCGCCGAGAAATTTGTCGGTACAAAAGGCTTGGCTTTTGAAAGTCTTTCGGAAAATACCGCAATACCGTCATACACATTTGTGAAAAACACCGACTCAAATCAAATTTCAATAAGTATAACAAAAGACGGCGGATATATTCTTTCATATCTGAACAGCAGAAATATTGACGGCGAACGTCTTGACATTAATTCCGCAACAGACAAAGCGGCTGAATTTTTGCAGAAAAACGGTTTTTACAGTATGCAGAGCAGTTATTATGAAAAATCAGGCGGTATCGCAACGATAAACTTTGCATATGTACAGGACAACGTAACGTGTTACAGTGACCTTGTAAAAGTTCGTGTTGCACTCGATACAGGTGAAATTGTAGGTCTTGAAACAAACGGATATATTATGAATCACGCAGAGAGAAACTTATCAGCCCCTGCACTTTCCGTTGATGACGCAAAATCAAAAATATCCACAGGACTTGACGTGACCGCAACAAAACTTGCTCTTGTTCCGAAGGACAGTATGAGAGAAGTACTTTGCTATGAATTTAAGGGTGCTTTTAACGGCAAAAACTTTTTAATCTATGTCAATGCCGAAAACGGTCGTGAAGAAGAAATATTCCTGCTTATCGAATCGGAAGAAGGAATTTTGACAGTATAATTTAATATATTGACTTTTTCGTGTATTTACGATACAATATATAATAGTATATTATAGGTACATTGTAAATATAGGAAAGGAAATAAAACCAATGAGTAAAAGATTATTTACTTCGGAATCTGTAACAGAAGGTCATCCCGATAAAATCTGTGACCAAATTTCTGACGCAATTCTTGATGAAATACTAAAAGAAGATCCGATGGCAAGAGTCGCTTGCGAAACTACTTGTACAACGGGTATAATCTCAATTATGGGTGAAATTACAACATCTTGCTATGTTGATTTCCCTAAGGTTGCAAGACAGGTTGTTCTTGACATCGGCTATGACAGAGCTAAATACGGCTTTGACGGTACAACTTGTGCCGTTGTTACGGCTATTGATGAACAGTCGCCTGATATTGCGCAAGGCGTTAATGATGGTTATGAAAACCGTGAACAAGGCGGTAATGACAACGAAAATTCAACAGGTGCCGGCGACCAGGGTATGATGTTCGGTTACGCTTGTGACGAAACACCCGAATTTATGCCAATGCCGATTTCTCTTGCACACAAAATGGCAAAGAAACTTACACAAGTAAGAAAAGACGGTATCCTTGATTATCTTCGACCTGACGGCAAAACTCAAGTTACTGTTGAATATGATGACGATAAGCCTGTAAGAGTTGACGCAGTCGTTGTATCAAGCCAGCATTCTCCTGATGTTGATATTCAAAAACTTCGTGAAGATATTAAGAGAGAAGTTATTTTAACAACTGTTCCGGCTGAACTTATCGATGAAAACACTAAGTTTTATATCAATCCGACAGGCAGATTTGTTGTCGGCGGACCTAACGGTGACAGCGGTTTAACAGGAAGAAAACTTATCGTTGACACATACGGCGGTTATGCAAGACACGGCGGCGGTGCTTTTTCGGGTAAAGACCCTACAAAGGTTGACAGAAGTGCCGCATATGCATCTCGTTGGGTTGCAAAGAATGTTGTTGCGGCAGGACTTGCAAAGAAGTGCGAAGTTCAGCTTGCATACGCAATCGGCGTTGCACACCCTGTTTCAATAATGGTTGATACTTTCGGTACTGCAACAGTTGATGAAGATAAGATTGAACAGGCAATCGAAAAAGTATTTGATTTAAGACCGCACGCAATTATCAAACAACTTGATTTGAGAAAGCCTATCTATAAAAACCTTGCCGCTTACGGTCATATGGGACGTGAGGACTTAGGCGTAAGTTGGGAAAAACTTGATAAAGTTGAAGAATTGAAAGTTGCAATTAAATAACTAATAAAATCCGATGGCATTAACCATCGGATTTTTTATGCACTCAAAAAGCACATCTTACGATGTGCTTTTTGTAATACAAATAACTTTTTCATTAGAAATCTACTTCTGTACCGTAGTATGTGCAACTAAACAATTTCTCCATCTGTTCCGGAGTAATTGAACGTGGGTTTGAACCCGTGCAAGCATCACCTACTGCAAGTTCGGCGATTGATGACAATTTTTCTTTAAATTCATCTTCCTTAACACCGAATTCCTGCAATGTCTTAGGGATATTCATAGCTCTGTTAAATTCTTCAATCTTAGCGATTAGAGCATTTACCTGTGCCTTTTCAGATGTTCCGCCAAGTCCTACACGTCTTGCAATATCTGCATAACGGTGCATAGCCTCTGGCTCGTGTGCGTTGTACTTAATTACATACGGCAAATAAATTGCATTTGCACATCCGTGAGGAATATGACCTGTTGAGAATGCCGCACCTGTTTTATGTGCCATTGAGTGAACTATACCAAGCAAAGCATTTGAGAATGCCTGACCTGCAAGACATTGTGCATAGTGCATTTGTTCTCTCGCGTTCATATCGCACTTATACGACTGCGGTAAGTAATCAAGCACCATCTCTATTGCCTTAATTGCAAGAGGGTCTGTGAACGGTGAATTAAGCGTTGATACATATGCCTCGATTGCGTGAGTAAGTGCGTCCATACCTGTGTATGCAACTTGCTTTATCGGCAATGACTCTACAAGCTGTGGGTCTACGATTGCAACGTCCGGTGTAATCTCAAAGTCTGCAAGAGGATACTTGATACCCTTTGCATAATCTGTGATAACCGAAAATGCAGTAACTTCAGTAGCCGTACCCGATGTTGACGGAATAGCTACAAATTTAGCCTTTTGGCGAAGTTTCGGGAATGAGAAAGGTGTACAGAGTTGCTCAAAAGTAACCTCAGGATATTCATAGAATGCCCACATGGCCTTAGCCGCGTCAATCGGTGAACCTCCGCCGATTGCTACGATTACATCAGGCTGAAAATCTGTCATAGCCTTTGCACCCTTCATAACAGTTTCAACTGACGGATCAGGCTCAACGCCTTCAAACAACTGTACTTCCATTCCTGCTTCTTTTAAATATGCTTCTACTTTATCAAGAAAACCGCCGCGACGCATTGAACTGCCGCCCGATACGACGATAGCTTTTTTACCGTCAATATTCTTTAGGTTTTCAAGTGAATCCTTTCCGTAATACAAATCTCTTGGTAATGTAAATCTTCCCATAATAAATAACCTCCTCTAATAATAAGAAAAAAGTAGTTGTTAAATTATTATCAATCTAACAACTACATTATATCACTTTATATTCAGTTTTTCAATGATTTAAACCTATTTTACAAAAAATTTACCTTTTGCATAAATTTCTTGGTTTATTTTGTACACTTTTTAAAATCATAAATTAAAAAATCTTGTTGCGATATTGAAAAATATCAAAATACTCGTTGCATCGACAATGGTCGTTATAAGCGGTGCCGCCATAACAGCGGGGTCAAGCTTACAACGCTTTGCAAGCATAGGCAGTGAACAGCCTATAAACTGCGAAATTATGACTATACATATAATCGACAGACTCACCACAGTCGCAATTTGCAAATCACCTGACATTATCCATATTCGCACACCGTTTACGATTGCCAATATAACGCATATTACAAGCGAAATTCTGAATTCGGTAAATATGACTTTTAAGAAGTCTTTCAGTTTGATTTCGTCAACCGACATTCCGCGAATTATCATTGTTGAGCTTTGCGAACCACAGTTACCACCCGTGCTCATAAGCATAGGAATAAACGATACAAGTGCAGGTATCGCCGCACACGCATCCTCATATTTTGTCAAAATAGTTCCCGTTATCGCCGCCGACAACATCAGTATCAACAGCCAAAAAATTCTGTTTTTGGCGTGTTTAAAATCAGACGTTTTGAAATACGATTCCTCCGTTGGATTGATAGCCGCCATTCTTTCGATATCCTCTGTTGCCTCGTCCTGCATAACGTCGATTGCGTCGTCAAAGGTTACGATACCGACAAGTCTGCCCTCGTCATCAACAACAGGCATTGTTACAAAGTCGTATTTATTCATATCCTTTGCAACGTCCTCTTTATCGCTCAAAGTATGCACGCATATTATGGTCTTATCCATTATATCGCACACTTTTTCATTCGGCTCGGCAAGCAAAAGATTTTTTACAGACAAATATCCCAACAGTTTTCTGTTGTCATCAGTGACATAACAAGTATAAATCGTTTCAGCCTCATTGATTGTACGTCTTATACGTTTGATTGCGTCACTGATTGTCATTTTCGGTCTAAGACTGATATAATCGGTCGTCATAAGACTTCCGGCACTGTCCTCGGGATATTTCAATATCTCATTTATCATCTGACGCATATCAGGCTCTGTATTTTTAAGAATACGTTTCACCACATTTGCAGGCATTTCCTCAACTATATCCGCCGCGTCATCAACGTAAAGCTCATCAAATACTTCCTTGATTTCATTATCCGAAAAACCGCGTATCAAAAGCTCTTGCTCATCGGTGTCCATAAGTGCGAATGTATCCGCCGCCAAATCTTTCGGCAAAAGTCTAAATAAAAGCGGTAAACTGTCCGAAGAAACCTCTGAAAACATTGCCGCTATATCCGCCTCATTCATTGACGAAAGTACATCTCGAAGTGATGAATATTTTTTGTTTTCAAGTAATGTTTCGATTGTCTTAGCCAATGCTGTCATTTTCATCACTCCTATCATTTTTAGTCCTATATATAGTATAACCTTATTTTTGCTTTGTGTCAATTTTTAATTCCGATTTTTGTGTAAAATATATTTTTGAAAAGTTTTTTTATTTTTTTCAAAAAAACTATTGACATTTGTCTAAATATAAGTTATAATAGTCAAGCAGTCAAGAGTTGGCCCGGTAGTTCAGTTGGTTAGAACGCCAGCCTGTCACGCTGGAGGTCGTGAGTTCGAGCCTCATCCGGGTCGCCAACAAAAAGGAAGTACGATGTACTTCCTTTTTTTATTTTTAATTTCAGATATAAAAAAATGCCCTTATGGGCAAATTCTATAATGTAATAACACCAACTTGATTTCCGTGTTCTTTTATTATATCAATTAAATCTTCTGCTTTTAAATACACTGTTGCGGTATTATCATTCGGATGTACGGCTATTAAGTGTCCCGTTTTTGCAAATTCTTTATCTATAAAAAATTTCACTTTTAACTCTTTATCATTTAACAGTCCGAACGGTGTAACCGCTCCCGGTATCACACCCATTATACTTTTCAACTCGTCCTCCGACGCAAAGCTTAAAGCACGAGTATTATTTTCCTTTCTAAACTTCTTTAAATTAACCTTTTTATCGGCTTTTACGGTTATAAGATAATAATTTCTTTTCTTATCATCTCTGACAAAAAGATTTTTCGCCTCCGCTTCTGGATAAGGAATATCAATCTGCGACACTTCTTCCATATTATAAACCACTTTGTGTTCGGTTACTTCGTGCAATACATTTTTTTCTTTTAAATAATCAAGTATTTCTTGTTTATTCATACTTTATCCCCTGTCCAAAATCGTTAAAAGATTTCGTTCAAACCGTTCGTCATCTTCTTTAGTTCTCTTTTTCGGATTAAACGTCTTACCGCCTTTTCTGCCGGCTCGGCGTACTTTCTGTCCCAAAAACCTTTCAAACATAAGTTTATCGATATTATTGTTATCATAAATAAGTCCGCTGTTACCGATTGCATACGCACTGCGTCCGAGTGCAAGCGACGCAACGCCGTAATCCTGTGTAACAATGACGTCACCCTTTTCACTGTCGTTTATCAGTGCAAGGTCAACTGCGTCCCTGCCCTTACTTATCGTCACAATCTTGCTGTAATCCGAGCTTAAAATATGACTTGAATCAATATACATAACAACTTCGATATTCTTCTGTTTTGCAACCTTTTCAATAATTTCTTTAACAGGACACGCGTCCGCATCAACAAGTATCTTCATCATACATACCTTATAATCGCAATTATTACGCCCAAAATCGCACCGGCAAAAACTTCAATCGGAGTATGTCCTAAAAGTTCTTTCAGACGTTTTTCTGTTTTTGAAAAATCGGCATTCATAACAGACTCAACCAATTTATTAAGTATAGCAGCCTGCTGACCTGCACTTCTTCTGACACCTGCCGCATCATACATAACCACAAACGACATAACCGCCGATATTGCAAAAGCCCCACTGTCAAAGCCTTGCGTAAATCCGATAGACATTGTAAGTGCCATTACAAAAGATGAATGTGAACTCGGCATACCGCCCGAACCGATTATTCTCTTAAAATCAAACTTCTTTTTATCCCAAACGAGTATCATCTTTAGTACCTGTGCCGCAAACCAACCTATAAGAGCCGTTATAAGCACCGAATTTGAAATAAGCTGTTGTAAATATGACATTAACTATCTCCTTTAGAATTTTCTATCAATTAAGTAATCTGTAAGATTTATAAGAAATTCCGCTTTTTCACCGAACATTTCAAGTGACTTCTTTGCTTTTTCCGAATATTCCTTTGCCAATTCCTTTGACTTTTCCAACCCTACAAGCTTTACATATGTATTTTTGTTTTCTTCCGCATCCGAGCCGATAGGCTTACCAAGCTCTTTTTCATCGCCTGTAACGTCAAGAATATCATCTTGTATCTGAAACGCAACACCGAGATTTTGAGCAAATTCATCAACGGCTTTTATTTCTCCGTCACTCGCACCGCCCATCAACGCGCCGACTGTGCAGGCACTTCTTATAATTGCGCCAGTCTTGTTAAGGTGAAGATATTTAAGTTCATCAAGGGTAATATCCTTACCTTCACTCTCCATATCGACAATCTGACCGCCTATCATACCCTCTGTACCTGACGATACGGCAAGCATATTCATTGCTTTAATCGCCCTTTGAGGATTGTTGCCGTTGTACTGCGACACAACTTCAAATGCCTTGTTCAAAAGTGCGTCACCTGCCAAAATAGCGGTTGCCTCACCGAATTTAATATGACTGGTCGGCATACCGCGTCGTAAATCATCATTATCCATTGCGGGCAAATCGTCGTGAATAAGCGAATATGTGTGTATCATTTCAAGCGCACACGCAAACGGAATAACCTCATTTACATCACCGCCGCACATTTTACAAGTATTCATCATAAGTATCGGACGAAGTCTTTTACCGCCCGCAAAAACACTGTATCGCATTGCCTTGTATATAATATTCTGCGGATTGTCTTTTTCGGCAAGGTACTTATCAAGATAACCGTCTGTAAATTTAATCTGCTCTTTCAGCAATTCCTTTATATTATTCATTGTCCGCACCTGTAAAGTCCTCTTTTACTATTTCTCCGTCATCATTTGTCATCAGTATAGAAACTTTCTTTTCTGCCGTGTCAAGCATTTTCTGACAGCTTTTCGATAATTTTATTCCCTTTTCAAAAAGTCCGAGTGACTCGTCAAGAGTCACGTCACCGTTTTCAAGCTGTTCAACAATTTCTTCAAGTTCAGCTATTGACTGTTCAAATGTCTTTGCCATATCTATTCTCCCTTTACTACACAATTTGTCTGTCCGTCTTTCATTCTAAGTGTAAATTCCATACCCTTTTCCATATCGTTCGCACTTCTTATAACAGTTCCGTCCTCTTTTGTCGGAATCGAATATCCTCTTGAAAGAGTTTGCAGAGGACTTAACGCGTCAAGCTTTGCAGCCTGTTCCGCAAGCTGACGTCTTAGCGACATAGTTTTCATTTTAATGCAGTTATCCATAGATTTAACAAGCGAATCTATCTTCAAATAATAATCGTCAATCCTATCCTTAGGAGTACGCATTTTAAATCGTTTTAAAAGCAATTTACAGCTTTCGATACGCTTGACTATATTTTGAGAAATACGGTTTTTATCGGTATTTATTCTGTTTCTGAGTTCAATCATTGACGGTACTGCTATTTCTGCCGCCGCTGACGGAGTAGGTGCTCTCAAATCCGCAACGAAATCGGCAATCGTAAAATCTGTTTCGTGTCCGACAGCCGATATAATCGGTATATTCGAATTAAATATCGCCCTTGCGGTGATTTCCTCATTAAATGCCCACAAGTCCTCTATACTGCCGCCTCCGCGTCCGACAATCAGCGTATCAACCTCATTTGTTGCGTTAAAGTATTCAATCGCTTTAACAACGCTTTCCGCCGCACCGACACCCTGTACCTGTGCAGGATATATCACAATTTCAGCCATAGGATAACGTCTTGTTATAACATTTATAATATCCCTTACCGCCGCACCTGTTGAGGCTGTAACAACTCCGACACGTTTAGGGAATTTCGGAATAGGCTTTTTATGTTCTGGACGGAAAAGTCCTTCTTCTTCAAGCTGTTTCTTTAATTGTTCGTATGCTATATAAAGTTCACCCACACCATCGGGTATCATTTCCTCTATATAAAGCTGATACGAACCGCCCGCCTCATACACACTTACTCTTCCTCGTGCAAGGACTTTCATACCGTCGCTCGGTTCAAAGTTAAGCGACTGCGCACTGCCTCTGAACATTACCGCTTTAAGCACTCCACCCTCGTCTTTAAGCGTTATATAAAGATGTCCGGAATAATGATGTTTAAAATTCGATATTTCGCCCTTTATCCAAACATTATTAAGTATTATATTATGGTCAAGTATTTTCTTTACATAACCGTTTATCTGTGAAACGGTAGCAATTTTAGGTTCCAAGCCTATGCCTCCTTATGTGCCAGATGTGCAAGATATGCTGTTCCGACTGCATTATCGGTTGAATATTCCGCTTTTGCGAAATACACATCACCGTCAAGTTTTTTTGTAAGTCCGTTTCTTATAATTCCGTTTGACGCAACACCGCCCACAATCAACACGCGGTGAGTGTTTGTGTCCGTCATTGCCTTATTTATCGTTTTAACAAGTGTATCACGAACATTTTCAAGTACGCCGAGTGCAAGAGCGGATTTATCGCATTTTTCACTCTCCGCCATGCGTGACGCTTTTGTTTCAACACCCGAAAAATTCATATACGCACCGTCAACGGCTATCGGAAGTTTTTCACCTTTTTCAGTCTTTAGAGCAAGCTGTTCCAAAGCCTTACCGGCAGGAAAATGCAACCCCATTTTTACGCCCACTCTGTCAATAAATTGTCCGGCACTTATATCCTTACTTCCGCCGATAATTTCATTGTCAAAATGAAATCCGTTGTAACGGCTTTTCAAAATTTCCGTTGTACCACCCGAAAGGTGTACCGATATAAAATCGTTTTCAAGCAATTCAAAAGAGCCGCTTGAATATATTCCCGCCATTATATGTCCGTCTTGGTGTGAAAATTCATACAAAGGCACACCCAAAGTATTAGCGACAACCTTTGCATACCCCTCACCTGCAAGGAATACAGGCATATATGATCCCTCTACACATCTCGGTCTTGTACTGACTCCAACCGCCTTAACATCTTTAAAATCAATCTGCTCCGACAATTTTTCATACATCACCGGCATTAATTTCATATGCTGAAAAACGCCGTCACTTTGACGTATTCCTCTTTCACCGTCTTTGACGTATAAAATCTGTCGTACATTTATATCGGTTTTTCCGTCAGTCCACGCAGTTGACGTTGTGTAATTGCTTGTATCAAAGCCTATTGTACTCACGCTAACTCCTTAAATACATTACCCAAAAGTCCGTTTACGAATGTAGGGTCACCGTCATCACCGTAACGCTTTGCAAGTTCAACCGCCTCATTTATCGCAACTTTCGGCGGTACGTCGTCCATATACTTCATTTCAAATATTGCAAGCTTCATTATTGAAAGTGATGCTTTTGAAATTCTTGAAAGCGTCCAACCTGCTTTCAAATACTTTGCAACCGTATCTTCAAGCTCGCTTTCGTGTTCCTTCACTCCGTCAATAATCTGTCTTATATAACCAAGATTTGTTTCACATTCGGGACGTGCATTTAAAAGCTCCTCCAAAATTACGTCCATATCATCCTCGTGCATATTCATTTGGAACACTTGTGTAAAAGCAGCGTCCCTTGCTTGACTTCTCGTCTGTTTTTTCATATTTTTATTCCTTTCCCAAAATAATAAGGCTACTTAAATTCTATGTTAAAACTATACCACAATAACATAAAAAAATCAAGGCTTATGCCTATAAGACACAATCCTTGATTTATTTTCTCAGTCTTGAATATCCTCATCGTCCATAGAATCTTCATCAGTGTCAACAGTCTGTAAAGGTGTTTCGTTTACGTTGCTGTCAAGTTCTATTTTTTCTTCTTTTTCCTTTTCAAAGCTTACGCCTTCGATATGGATATTAACCTTTTGAACATCAAGTCCTGTCATTGTTTCAACGCTGTTTTTAACGTTCTCTTGAATTTCCCAAGAAAGCTCCGGTATTCTTACACCGTAATCCACCACAATATAAAGGTCAATCGTTGCAGTTGTTTCGTTCATATCAACCTTAACGCCCTTTGACGGATTTTTCTTTGCACCGAACATTTCTGCAATGCCGCCGGCAAATGTTCCGTACATTCCCGCAACACCGTCAATCTCTGTTGTTGCGATACCTGCGATTGTTGATACAACGTCAACTGAAATTTTTATATTCCCGATTGGTTCTTCTTCAACTTCTGCATTTGCAGTTGTTTCTTCGGCAGTTTCTTCGTTTATGCCGTCTTCATTTTGAACATTCTTAATTTCTTCATCCATAATGCTACCTCCGTAAATTTTTCCGAATAAATTATTATATGTATATTATAACAGATAAATCACTTTACTTCAACTATTTTTATGTTTTGTGCTGAAATTTTAAGTTGTTCGGTTGCGATTGACGTAAGTTTTACTACATCTTCGTCCGAAAATCCGTCTTTTCGGACCATAATATTTGCCTCACTGCCGTCTACATACACACATATTTCACTGTAGCCCTTTGACTGTGCGATACTTTCGATTTCCGATTCTTTCTGTACGTTGTTTGCCTCTTCAAGAATTTTGTCACCGGCTTTTTTACGAATATCAGCGTCAAAGCTTTCGTTTTCGGCAGTTTGATTTAATATTTCAAGTGACTTTGAACGTGATGTTTCTTTATTCATCTTTGCCTGTTCAAAATAATTGCCCGAATCCGACGCGGTTTCTATCGTTACATTGCTTTCCTGACTGTCCGTTGCCTGTTCGCCGTCATCTTCCGTTACTGCCGTTTCCTCCGCTTGCTCGCTGTCGTTTTGTTCCGCGTTGTCCGTTGATGTTTCCTCCGCTACCGTATCGGAAGAAACATACTGTGCCTCACCGAGTTTCTTGCCGGTTTCAACGTAGCTTTCGCCGTCCTGTACCCTTATTGTATCTTGATACGACCAATTCAAGTATCCGGCAACTCCTATAAGTACCACAAGCGATGCCGCTATTATCTCCTTCTTCTTCAAAACCATTTTATTTTACCTCCTTCTTAAATATACATATTCTGTGTGCAGGCACGTCAAGTGATGCTGTAACCGCCTCGGAAATAGCACTTCTGACTGCACTGTTTCCGCCCCCGTCGGCAGTCACGATAACACCTCTGACTTTTGGATACACCTCTTTTACCACCATAGGTTCACCGTCTGTCATAACAGCCTTTTTATCCTCGCTTTCTTCCTTTTCTCTTGATGAAACTTTCGTTTCGTAAGCGATGTTCTTTTCCGAACTTGAATAATAGGTTATCATAACAGATACCTCTCCGGCACCGTCAATCTGTGAAAGAATGTTCGCAAGCCTCTTTTCTTCATCTTCAACACTTGTTACGGCTGCCGTAGGTTGTACGTCAGCTTTTTTATTTTTGTCCACACTTGCCACTGCCATAAGTACAACTCCAATTATTAATATTAAGCATATCAGTCTGTTATTCTTATTTTTAAATATTTTAAGTAAATCTTCCTTATTCATCATGCACCTCATAAGGTTTCAAACCGTATACCTCGCATATTCTGCTCCTTGCACGGTCCGTTAATTTATCCCCGTAAACGCGTACACTGTCTACCCCCGTAATCTCACCTTCGTCATTCACCATTATTTCACATTCCGCCGTAACCGATAATTTAAACTCTTTTTCCATTCGTGCTTTAATATCCTCGTTTATCCTGTTTTTCAGCTCCTCTATAACAAGCTCCGTCTGCATATTACTGCTGTCGGCTATGTTTTCCTGTACACTGTCAAAGCCGTCAAATATATCACTTTTTACAATAGCTGTCACAGGAGAAATGATACAGCTTATTATAACCAAACCTGTTATAACCTGTACATAACTGCGCCACTTTTCAGGTGCAATAATTCCGGCCATAGCCGAAAGCAATGTTGCACCGATTATGGTTATGATGTATTCTTTCATTGCCGTCTATGTTATCTCCTTTCGCACTGTATTACATTTTGTACTTTGAGGAAAATGCTCTAAGCAGATTGCTTATTTGAAAACCGCAGTCGTACTCAATGTACTTCAAGGTTTGAAAATGAGTGATATACGACGAGCATTTTTCTCAAATGCCGGTGGCGGCTAACATAATACTTATATTAATCATAAAAAGTACCGCTACCATAACCACTACCGCAAATATCGTTGTAACCGACTCCGACACCTCCCAAAGCATAGACGAAACACGTTTATCCGTAAGCGGTTCGGCTATTGATGATGTGAGTTTTAGCATTAACTGTATCACGCCGATTTTAAGTATCGGCAATACGCATATAACGCACATCACAATAATTCCCGATGTTCCGACCGCATTTTTCATAAGCCTTGTTCCGCTTACGACCGTTTCAAGCGTATCGGATAAAAACGTACCGACAACAGGTACAAGACTTCCTACCGCAAACTTAACCGCCTTACCGCTTACTGCGTCAAGTGCGGGTGAAGAAAAGCCGTATATCGCACTTATACCGGTAAAAATCGTTATAATCGCCGCCATAAGCCACTTTGAAATCGACTTAACCACCTTACAAAACCCCGAAAGCTGTACCTTGTCACTGATATTCCCCGCAACCGCAAGCACCGAACTGAACGCTATAAGCGGTACAAGGCACTTCTCAATAATTATCGACACAACATACACCGCCGCCGACATAACAGGCTGAAACGTCGACGCCGATACCGCTTTACCGCTTGTCGCAATCATAATCATCAACAGCGGTGAAAATTTCGTTATAAAGTCCGTCATTGCCGTAACAACCGTTGTTCCGTACTCCATAGCCGTTCCGAAACATTTTATCGCCGCCGCCGACATGAGCGTAAAGCAGGCGAAAAACGCTGCCTCACTTGTCGATTTATTTCCGAACGATGTTGAAATAGTTGTTATAATCCCCGAAATCGCCGCTATTATAAAAAGTATTATTACATCATCGGTACATTCCCTTATCTCCCCCATAATGTCGTCCGACAGCATATTTAATATATCAGTCGGATTTAACGACAAATCACCCGTCATACTCCTCTCCACCGTTTGATTAAACAAATCCTCACCCTCAAGTGTCGGTACGTCCGCATAAGCGGTTATCGGCATTATCAGCGTAAGGATAATGATTATTTTACACAGCAGAAAGTGCATTTACGCACACCTCCAAAAATTCCGTAACTATCGGCAGAGTCAGTCCCAATATAAACACCTTTCCGGCTAGCTCTACCTTTAAAGCAATCGCCCCCTCGCCGCCGTCACGCAATATTTCCGCTCCGAACTGCGTTATATATGCCACACCGACCACTTTCATAACTGCCGTAAAATATCTTGTGTCCACACCGCTTTTCTCGGTTATAAGCGAAATCTGCGAAATTGCGGTTTCAAGCGTATCAAGCGTAAAAAACAATATCACCGTCACTGTCGCAAGTGCAACAAGCAAAGCATATTCTTTCTTGTATTGTTTTACGGTCATTGACAAAATTCCGCCTATCAGCCCCACTCCTATAATCTTAAATATATCCATTCTTCTCACCTAAAGACTAAAAATATTTTTCACCGTATCAAACAAATCTCCGATTTGCTGTGACAGTATAAAAAGTACTGCCACAAGTCCGGCTATCGTTGTAAGCAAAGCTTGTTCGTCACGTCCTGCACGCGTTAAAAGCTGATTCAATACCGCTACGATTATTCCGACACCGGCTATCTGAAATATCAAATCTACATTCATAACTATATCTCCATTATATCAGCATAATAACAATCAACAGTCCGACAAGTACACCGCCGTTTCTGTACATTTTTCCGAAACGGCGGTATTCGCTCTGTGCCTGTTTTTCCTGCTCGGCTATCATACTTTTTATATATTTTATATTCTTTATCTGGTCATCAGTATCCGTTCTTCCTATGTTTTTCCCAAGTGTCATAAGTATATCTTTGTCCGCGTCTTTTAATGACAGTTTAGTACTGCATTCATTCACCGCATTTGTCCAAGCCGTTTTTACGCCTTTTTCATCCATATTTTCCGCGGCGAATTTAAACAATCCGCATTTGTCCACACGCATAAATGCTTGTTTCAGCTTATTCATACTGAAATTTATTTCACTTTCGAGCATTTCAAGCGAAGTGATTATATTATTTAAACTTTCCGCTCTTATTTTCATCGCAAAACTTATTTTAAACCCTAAATATCCACACGCAAAACCTGTCATTACCGCTCCGAGAATTTTCACCATTCCGTAAGAGCCTCCTCCACCGTTCCGATGCCCTTTCGCTTGCTTAACGTTATAATTAAATCGAAAAATTTCAGCATACGTTTTAAATCGTCGCGTCTTTTTATCATATCAATATTTCTTCCGTGTATAGTTGCAATAACCCCCGCACCGCTGTTTGTTATTCGTTCGATTGCGTCAATGTCCGACTGCTTGCCTATTTCATCTGTGACAATTACATCAGGGCTCATCGAACGCAATACCATAAGCATTCCCTCCGCCTTGTCCACGCCCTCAAGAACATCGGTTGAAAAGCCTAAATCGAATGCACTTCTGCCCTCACAAAGTGCCGCAATTTCACTTCTTTCGTCCACAACACTCACACGATACGACTTGTACGAAAGCTGACGTACAATATCTCTGAGCATTGTTGTTTTTCCTGCTCCGGGCGGTGATATTATAAGCGTGTTTTTTATTCCTCCGCCTTTTAATATCATCGGTACAACCTCGTCCGCCGCTCCGATAACTTCACCTGCAAGACGGTAATTCAGTCCCGATATATCCTTTATAAACGAAACATTGTCCTCTTTTATAACCGCCGTACCCGTTATACCGATTCTGTGACCGCCGGCTATTGTTATGTAACCGTTTTTTATTTGGTCACGCACCGAATATACAGACGAACTTGTTGCAATTTCAATCGCTTCATCTATATGCTCACGAGTGACTTTAAGCGTTGAATTCGGTATCGGCGTCAAGTTGCCTTTTGCGTTAAGATAAAACCGACCGTCACTGTAATTTATACAAAGCGGTTTACCGAGCCTCATATGTATTTCACAAGCTCCGTCAAGATTTACACCGTACATATATCGCCGTATCCCCTGTGGCATATAATTCAATATACCTTTTGAAGAAACAGCCGTTTCATTGTTTGCTATGTACATCTCCCTGTCCTCCATTCGTGTTTTGTATTTGATATATATTACTTTTCGGACACGTTTAGAACAGAAATTTTAATACAAATATTTTTACGCACAAAAAAAGAGAATGTCATAGACATTCTCTTTTAATTTAACAAGCCGAATTAATCCTCAACTTTTTTTATAACTTCCTTGCCGTTGTAATATCCGCAGGACTTACAAACTTTATGAGGCATTTTAAATTCGTGACACTGTGGGCATTCAACCATATTTGGCACACTTAGCTTCCAGTTTGCACGTCTTTTATTTCTTCTGGCTTTTGAAACTTTACCCTTAGGTACTGCCATGATTACACCTCCATAATTCTCTCTGACTTTATCTTACTTATCTTTTTCCATAATATCTACCAAAGCCGCCCAACGCGGATCTATGTTTTCCTGACTGCAGCCGCAATCGCCTTCGTTAAGGTCCGCACCGCAATGCTGACAAAGACCTTTACAGTCCTCACTGCACAAATACTTACCTTCAACATTCATAAGAAAATTGTTAGCCACTATATCATCAATATCAATTTTAACGTCCTCAAACAATATAACATCATCATCTGACGATACACTGCCGTCGTCCTGAGCAAGATTTTCGTCAATGTCGAAATCAATATCAACGACTATATCTTTCATACATCTTGCACACTGCGTAGTCATATGACCTGTACAGTTAGCCTTTAATATCAAAGATTTTCCGTTGTTTGAAACACTGCCCGAAACCTTAACAGGCTCGTTAAAATGATACATTTCCCCAAGAAAATCGGTGTCAGACATTTCAACGTCACCGTTAATATCAATCTTTCCGCCAAGTTCCTTTAGAATTGTTGATACATCTATTGTCATAACATACTCCTTGATAAATACGAATCAGAGCAAAATTACTTTAATTCTACCTTAGCGCCTGCTTCTTCAAGCTTAGCTTTCATTGCTTCAGCATCTTCCTTAGCAACAGCTTCCTTAATTGTACCAGGAGCACCGTCAACAAGAGCCTTTGCTTCCTTAAGACCAAGACCTGTAAGTTCTCTAACAACTTTGATTACGCCAAGCTTTGATGCGCCTGCTTCTGCAAGTACAACATCAAATTCTGACTTTTCAGCACCGCCTGCAGCAGCACCGTCAGCAGCACCTGCAACCATAACTGGTGCAGCAGCGCTTACGCCAAACTCATCTTCCATCATTTTTACTAATTCAGCAACTTCAAGTAGCTTTAATTCCTTAATTGAATCAAGAATTGCATTCAAATCTGCCATTTTAATTTCCTCCTATTAATTATAACTAATTTTCAAATAAATTATTCAGCATCTGCTGTTTCTTCAGCCGGTGCAGCTTCTTCAGCTGCAGGAGCTTCCTCAGCGCTCTTCTTTGCTATTAGGTCTGCGATTTCTTCGCCACCGTCAGCAATAGTTGCAAGCAATCTTGCAAGTGAAGAAATAGGTGAGTTCAAGCTTCCCATCATCTTTGCGATCAATGTATCCATGTTTGGTGTAGCTGCAAGCTTATTAACCTCGTCAAGAGAAATTACAGCGCCGTCCATGAAACCTGTCTTAATTTCAAGCTTATCGTTTTCCTTAGCAAAATCAGCAATAACCTTTGCAGGTGCAACTGCATCTTCTGAAGAAACAGCGATAGCTGTCGGTCCGTGAAGTGCTTCATCAAGAGCATCAAGACCAACTTCCTTTGCAGCAAGACGAAGAAGTGTGTTCTTAATAACAAAATACTTAACGTTAGCTTCTCTAAGCTTTCTTCTAAGTTCAGTATCCTCTTCAACGTTCAAACCACGGTAGTCTACAAGCACACCTGTCTGAGCAGCCTTCAAAATTTCAACTGTTTCGGCAACTTGTGCTTTCTTAGCCTCTAAAACCTTTTCACTTGGCATAATTCGTTTCACCTCCTGTAAGAATAATCACCTTTGAAAATCCAAAAGCAATGTCTTACATATAAAACAAAAAGCTCTCAGTCATAGACCAAGAGCTTTGTAATAGTCATTACCAAAACACCCTCGGTAGGACTTATGTCTGCAATGTACATTGCAAGCCGCCGACTGTCTACGGATTTTCAACTTTTATAGTATAGCATAATTTAAACAGCTTGTCAATAGTTTTTTTAATTTTCATCAAAAAAATTTTAACAAAATACAAAAACCGCTCATATTGTGAGCGGTTTTTATTGCTATTAAAATCAATTAGCCAATTTTAGCTGCATTAATCTTTATACCAGGTCCCATTGTTGAAGCTACAACAACGCTCTTTAGGTATTGACCTTTAGCAGCAGCCGGCTTAGCCTTAACGATTGCACTCATTAGTGCGTTAAAGTTTTCCTGAAGTTTTTCAGCACCGAATGATGCCTTACCGATTGGGCAGTGAATGATATTTGTCTTATCAAGTCTGTACTCAATCTTACCTGCTTTAATTTCGTTTACAGCCTTTGTAACGTCCATTGTTACTGTGCCTGCCTTTGGTGATGGCATAAGTCCCTTAGGACCAAGTACCTTACCAAGACGACCAACAACGCCCATCATATCAGGAGTTGCAACAACAACGTCGAAATCGAACCAGTTTTCACCCTGGATTTTTGCTACTAAGTCAGCATCACCAACGTAATCTGCACCAGCAGCCTTTGCTTCGTCAGCCTTAGGACCCTTAGCGAATACCAAAACCTTTGAAGTCTTACCTGTACCATGCGGAAGTACAATAGCACCTCTGACCTGTTGGTCAGCGTGTCTTGAGTCAACACCAAGTCTGATGTGAGCCTCTACAGTTTCATCAAACTTAGCCTTAGCTGTCTTTGTAATAAGGTCCATAGCCTCATTTGTATCATAAAACTTTGATTTTTCAACAAGCTTTACGCTATCTTGATATTTCTTTCCTCTAAACATTTCGTATCCTCCTTCGTGGTTAAACGAGATTTTATATCTCTCCCACTTCTCTTAACAAATTAGTCACCGATTAGAACGCCCATACTTCTGCAAGTACCTGCGATCATGCTCATAGCAGCCTCTACGCTTGCAGCGTTAAGGTCAGGCATCTTCTGTTCTGCGATAGCTTGAAGATCTGCCTTTGAAATTGTAGCTACCTTTGTCTTGTTAGGAACACCTGAGCCGCTTTCGATCTTACAAGCTTTCTTGATAAGAACTGCAGCCGGTGGTGTCTTTGTTACGAATGAGAAAGAACGGTCAGCATATACTGTAATAACTACAGGGATAATTAGACCTGCGTCCTTTGCTGTTTTTTCGTTAAATTCCTTTGCAAACTGCATAATGTTTACGCCGTGTTGACCTAGAGCAGGACCAACCGGTGGTGCCGGAGTTGCTTTGCCGGCAGGAATTTGTAATTTAATATAACCTGCAACTTTTTGTGCCATAATGGCCACCTCCTTGAATTTTTCATAGCATATCGCTATATGAATGTGGTAATTGCGGGCATAAAGCCCTCCCACTGTTACCAGAGGGATATTATAAACAGCATTTGCTGTCTATATCAAAATAATTTGATTGACTATTCCATATGTTCAACCTGTGTATAGTCAATTTCAACAGGGGTTTCACGTCCGAACATTGAAACAGCGACGTTAATCTTACGTGTTTCATTGTTAATGCTCGTAACTTTACCCGAAAAGCCTTCCATAGGGCCTGATTTAATTGAAACAAGATCTCCTACGGTAAAATCAATATCTTTCATACGAATAACTTCAACACCCATGCGTTCAACTTCTTCGTCCGAAAGCGGAACAGGCTTTGAACCCGGTCCAACGAATCCTGTAACACCACGTGTATTTCTGACAATGTACCAGCTTTCATCAGTCATTATCATCTTGATAATAACATAGCCCGGGAAAATCTTGTGCTGAACTACTTTCTTCTTATCACCGTTTTCCTCAATGACTTCTTCGGTCGGCACCTTGACATCAAGAATTAAATCCTGCATACCACGGTTTTCAACAGATTTCTCAATATTGGCTTTTACCTTGTTTTCATAACCCGAATATGTGTGTGCCACATACCATTTTGCTTCTTCTGCCATAACCGTTCTCCTTCCCTAACAATTCTTTTAATGAATTATAATATGTTAGTTAATAGTTGGAACAATTTTGCAAAACCAAAATCAAGTACGGACAAGATGATTGTAATTATTAAGATAAACACAATAATTACGCCTGTGTTATGAATAAGCTGTTCCTTGTTAGGCCATGTGACCTTTTTTAGCTCAGCCTTAGTATCTTTAAAGAATCTCTTGACTCTTGTACCAAAGCTTGGCTTATTTGCTTTAGATAAATTTGTATCAGCCATTTTTACACATCCTTACTCAATCAAAATTACTTGGTTTCCTTGTGAAGAGTGTGCTTTCTGCAGAACTTACAATACTTGTTCATTTCAAGTCTGTCAGGGTCATTCTTCTTATTCTTCATTGTATTATAGTTTCTCTGCTTGCATTCGCTGCACGCTAATGTAACCTTTACTCTCATTTTTTACACCTCCGCATTTATATATGTTCAGCTCTCTTTTCAAGCATAAAAAAAAGAGCTTTTATTCGAGCAAAATTATTATAACATTATTACAATTATAAGTCAAGCTATTTTTTCATATTTTTTCTTTTATTTTGTTTTTCACGTGTATATTTTCGCGATTTCCTGTATTTATGTACTTTTTTTTGTACTTTAAATATGATATAATTACCTTAATATATATTACGAAAGGATTAAAATTATGGGAGTCAGTATTATACGAGGCGCTATCTCCTCCGGCAAGAGTGATATGTGCCTTAAACAAATAAGTGAAATACACGAAAAAAATCCCGATTCAAAATGTATAATGATTGTCCCCGACCATTATTCATACGAAACCGAACGAAAATTTGTTGATTTTTTCGGCGGTATAGGACTTAACAATATTGAAGTTCTTACGCTAAGACGTATGTCCATAAACTTTTTAAGTGCCAAACAACAAAACCATCTTACCGCCCCAGGTAAAATGATGCTTATATATAAGGCTGTTTCGGCGGCGTGCGACGAGCTTTTAAACGTAAAGGATATGGATATAAAACTTATCACCTCTATGCGTCAGCAGGGTTTTCTTGACGTTATGTCGTCACTGATAAGTGAAATGAAGCGTTACCTTATCACACCCGAAATACTTTTTGAAAAGGCAAATGCATTAACGGACAACAAAACTTTAAAAAACAAACTGATTGCACTTTCAAACGTATTGGAGAAATATCTTTCTTACGTTGAAGAAAGTGGCTGTACCGATAGCGAGGACGACCTTTTTCATCTTGCCAACCGTATCGAAAACGGCACCGAATTTGACGAAAACACTTATATATGGGTAAATCGTTTTGACAAATTTATGCCGCAGCAGATTTGCGTACTTGAGGCACTTCTGAAAAAAGGCGTACATATGACGATAAGTGTATGCTGTCCTGTTACAGAATACGAGAACGAACGCGAAATTTATCTTCAGACCGAAAAGACTGTACAAAAAGTTTACGAACTGTCGCAAACATACGGTCTTGAAAACGAATACACCGCCTCTGACGGGCTTCGTCACTTAAAAGGCAAGGACGACCTATACAAGCTTTTCAGATATTGGACAGAGGACTTTGTATATCCCGACAAGCCTAAAAATACGGCACTTTTTCAAAGTCGTGACACCTACGGTGAAATCGAACGAATTGCCTGCAAAATCGTTGACCTTGTCCGCGATGACGGCTATCGTTTTAAAGATATTGCACTGTTATGCGGTGATGAAAATGATTACAGACATCTTATAGAGGCTGTTTTCTCCGAATACGAAATACCGTATTTCACCGACAGAACAATCCTTTTGAGCGACCATCCTATCGCAATGCAGATTTTATCTTTATTCAGTATTCTTGAAGACGATTGGAGCTATGATTCTGTTTTCCGTTATCTTCGTGCCGGTTTTATTTACAGAAAAGAACAACACGGAAAGTTAAAATTTTTCAAGTCGATTAATCAAGAAGAAATAGATATACTTGAAAACTTCGTGTTGAAGCACGGCATAAGAGGCGGTTCAAAGTGGCTCGGTGAAAAAGAGTGGCTTGGCGAAAACAATATCGTAGACACTGCTTTTCAAACAGAGTCTGAAGAAGATGCAAATGAAGTTATAGAAAAACTCCGTCACGAAATAGCCGCACCGATTGCGTCATTCAAAGAAAAAACAAAAGGCAGAAAAACGGCCGTAGAATTTGCAACGGCATTGTTTGAATACCTTGAGGACATCAACCTGTATAGCGGATTAAAATTCGACATCACAAAATTCCAAAAAGACGGCAAACTGAACGAATCCGAACAATTTACGAAAATATGGAACCTTATTCTTGATATATTAAATCAAGTCACAATCGCACTTGACGGTGACAAAATTAACATTTCGGAATTTGCGGAATATATAACGGTAGGTCTGTCGCAATGCGAAATACGCACTATTCCATCGGGTATTGACCAAGTGTATGTAGGAAGTGTGGAAAGGAGCAGTCATACAAGCGTTAAGGTAATGTTTATTGTCGGCGCAAAAAGCGGTACTTTTCCTACGGGTATTGCATCCGAGGGTTTTCTTTCAAACCGCGACAGATGCACTTTGCAGGAAGAATACGGCGTAACTCTTGCACCCGATACTAAAAAGAAACTTGACGAACAGTATTTTAAGGTTTACAGAGCATTATGCGCGGTAAGCGAAAAATTGTATTTCAGCTATTCAATTCAAAATGAAGAAGGCAAGTCACAATCACCGTCGCATATGATAAATGACATAATGCGTAAATTCCCTAAAATGACCGTATCGGATAACCTTTTAAACGACCCATTGAAAGACGGAATTTACATTTCCACCCCGCAAGCAACAATACACAGAATGCTTATCAATATGTCCGACAGATTTAACGGCAGTAAAAATCAGTTATGGGAAATCGTATACGATTGGTACAAACACCAAACAAAATGGAAACCTATGCTTTCGCTTATGAAACGTGCCGATTATTACAGTGAACGCGGTGTAATGCTTGACAGCGATATATCAAATATGATGTATGACGGCAAAATCACATACAGTGCAACGCGTATCAACACCTATGCCGCTTGTCCGTTCCAATACTTTTTAAGATACGGACTTAACGCACAAGAGCGTGACGTATGGGAAGTCAATTCTTCAAATATCGGAACATATGCTCACGAAGTTATCAGAAAATTCTGCGATACCGTTGAGGACGGTGCAAATACCAACGATGATAAAATAGAACGTTGGCGTAATTTGAGTGACGAAAAACGTGACGATATTATAGGCGGTATTATAAATGAATCGTGCAGCAATCTGCTGTCATCAGACGTTCGCGACAAAGAACGTACCGCGAATATTTTCACCCGTATGGGCAAAACAATTTCAAATGCCGCAATACTTGTTCAAAAAACACTTTCTGTCGGCAATTTTGCCGAGAACGGTATGGAATACGATTTTGAAGAAGATATTTCCGATACAGTCGCATTAAAAGGAAAAATCGACCGAATCGACATATGCCGCGACGGTGACAAATCATATCTTAGAATTATCGACTACAAGACAGGTAAAACGGTTTTTGATATAAAAAATATTTACAACGGCTATAATATGCAGATGGTTATATATGCCATTGCCGCAAAAATAAAAAATTCCGACACTGATGTGGCAGGTATTTATTACACAGGTGTGCGTGATGAAATAAAGGAGCTTAACTCATCAACTACAGAGGACAATATAGTTGAGTCCAACAAAAGCGTACTAAAACTTGACGGTGTAACATTCACGGACGAAGACGAACAACTTCAAACAAAACTGCTTTACAATATGGATAACAAATTCCTTGAAAGCGGTCAAGTTTCATTCACAAACATAAAAACAGGTACAAAAACAGGTTTTAAAGAAGTTCACACCACAGATGAAATTAACGGTCTAATGAAATATGTGGCTGATACAATTATTGAAATGGACAGCAATATCAGAAACGGCAAAATAAGCCTTAGTCCGTACACCACATCAAATACAAGCGTGTGTGACTATTGTTCCTACTCCCCTGTCTGCAAATTTGATAAGGATAACTGTACACCGCGTATTGCGGATTCATCGGTCAAAAAAGAAGATATTTGGGAGATATTAAAAACAAAAGGCGCGGTGTTAAAAAACAACAAATCGAAAGGAGTTGACAAAGATGCCTAATTGGACAAAAGAACAAGAAAAAGCGATATATGAGCCGTCAGGCAAGAAAAACATACTTGTTTCCGCCGCCGCAGGCTCTGGTAAAACGGCGGTACTTGTCGAACGTATCGTAAATCTTATAACCAACTCCGAAAACCCTTTTCCGATAGACAGTATATTGGTAGCAACGTTTACGGAGGCGGCGGCTACCGAAATGAAAGAAAGAATTATAAACAGAATTAACAAATCATATCGTGAGGCACTTGAAAACGGCGATATTGCACAAAGCAAATATTTAAAAGAACAAATGCACCTTACAGCAGGTGCGGATATTAACACAATCGACGCATTTTGTTTACGTGTGGTCAAAAACAATTTTCACGTTTTAGGTATTGATCCGAATTTCAGCATTATGGACACCAACGAGGACAAAATGCTCATTGACGATACATTAACCGATTTATTCGCGGCACTTTACGAAACAGAAAACGAAGAAAACAAAAATCGTTTTCAACACCTTGTAACAACTTACGCATCAAACCGCGATGACGAGGGATTGAAAAAAGTTATACGCAAACTTTACAACTTTATACAGTCATTCCCCGATCCGATAAAATGGCTTTACGACAAAGCGGCTATGTATGACAATAACATGTCGCAAAGTATATGGTTTAAGGAAATATTTTTATCAGTCCACAAAGAGAACATTTTAAAACATCACGGCGAATTTTGGGACAAGCTGATAAAAGAAATGATTGGGATTGTAAAGAAAGTATATCCCGATACAGATACTTCCGTACCGCCGGTTTGTATTCCTGAATGTGAGCAATATTGGGGAAAAATGTGGGAGTACATATGTATATGCGCCGACAGTGTAAAAGCATTAAAATCAGCTGAATCATTTGACGAAGTCGGCTCAGCATACGATACTTACATCGCCAAAACAAAGCTTGGAACAGCCGTAAGAGCATACAAAAAAGCTGAATCGCCGATTGAAGAGTGGCAGTATTACTCGAACAAATATAACTCTATGCGTGAAGATTTACTTAGCAGTACATCTTACTTGCCTAACGGCACTGCCGAGCAATTTAACAAGTATGTTCACTCGGAAGAATTGAAACAAACGATTGACGATATTGTTTGGATAACGGTTTTGTTCTCGGAACTTTATGAGAATGCAAAAGCAAAAAAGAACGTCAAAACATTCTCCGATATTGAACATCTTGCCTATCGTCTTTTCAGCGAAAATGAGAATATAAGAAACGAATATTCGCTGAAATATAACGAAATACTTATAGATGAATATCAAGATACAAACGGCTTACAGGATTCGATTTTCACGCTTATTTCAAGAGATAATAAAAATATGTTTATGGTCGGCGACTTAAAGCAAAGTATATATCGTTTTCGCGGCGGTGATCCGACTATTTTCAAGAAAAAATACAGCCTTGACAGTGATGAAATCGAAATTATACACCTTTCACAGAACTTCAGAAGTCGTATGCAGGTTATCGACAGTATAAATGACGTGTTCAGATTTAATATGTCGCAGGATGTCGGTGACGTTGATTACAACGACACTGCCGCTTTGCAGCGTGAAGAAAGCCGCGAATGTTATATAAACACCGCCGAAAATGCCCGGAATGACTACAAATCCGAATTTTACTGTATCGGAAAATCGAAGGATTCAAAAGAATCTTCTTCCGATTATCTTGAGGCAGTTACCGTGGCAAACAGAATAAAAGAGCTTGTTGACAGTCATTTCAAGGTTTATGACGGCAACGGAAAATATCGTGATTTGAAGTACAGCGATATAGTCGTTCTTATGCGTTCGACAAAAGTAAACGGCGAACTTTTGCAGGAAATATTAGAATCAAACAACATACCGTCATTTTTGCAAAAGGAAGAATATTTTGAAAAACGTGAGATAAAGCTTATGCTTACACTTATTTCACTTATCAACAATCACATTCAGGATATTCCGCTTGTAAGCGTTATGCGTTCACCGATAGGTAATTTTACCGAAAACGAACTTTCAAAAATCAGACTTGAAAACAGAACCTCATCTTTTTACAATGCCGTAAAATATTATAAACCGTCTTCCGATGATTTGACGAAAGAAGAACAGAAACTTTCAAAAAAATGCAAGAGCTTTCTAAAAGACCTTGACCGTTGGCGCGGATATGTTAAGATGAAGTCAATCTCCGCGTTGATTTGGACGTTGTATGAAGAAACGGGTTTTTACGACTTTATGGGTGCTCTCGAAGGCGGTGACGAGGCACAGGCAAATTTAAAACTTTTATATGAACGTGCAAGAAAGTATGAGGAATCGGGCTTTAAGGGGATCTTCAACTTCATTCGATATATCGAAAGAATTGAAAAGAGAAACGAAGATTTAAGCGGCGCTCAGCTTATCAATGAAAACCACAATGTTGTACGAATTATGACAATACACAAAAGCAAAGGTCTTGAATTTCCTGTCGTATTTATTATGCGCACAACTAAAAATATGCTTGCCGCAAAACCTACGGAGGAACACAGAATACAACTTCACAAAGATTTGGGGATCGGCATTGATTATATAAATTATGAAAATTTATATTTAAAAAAGCTGATGTTTACAAAATATATAAAGCGACAAAATCAATCCGAAACGCTTTCGGAAGAATTGCGTCTTTTGTATGTCGCAATGACTCGTGCAAAAGAAAAATTAATTATTGTTTCGTCCGACAAATACAAAGATGAAAATGAGTTTAATCAAAAAATCCAAGAAGCAGTATATAATGCAAAGACAATGCCAAAGTACATCATCGCATCAAATGCAAAAAAATATTCCGATTGGCTGATTCCGTCAATAGGCATATCGTTAAATCACTGGAATTTCATACCAAGATTTCTTGCCAAAACCACTGTATCGGACGTCATCAAAGAAAAACAAGAAACGATAAAGGTCAAAAACATTGATGAAATGCGTGAAAAAGTGCAAAAGCTCCTTGAATTTCATTATGAACGTCCGCAATCCGGCAACATTCCGACAAAAACATCCGTAACGGCAATAAAAGAAATGGCGGAAGAAGAACTTACACGAAAAAGCGACGTTGAATACGAGCCTATTTATATGATGCAAAAACCTGACTTTATGCGTACAGAAAAACTCGGTACACAAATCGGTACGGCGCACCATCAGCTTATGGCATTTTTCGATATTGAAAAGATTAAGACGCTTACCGAAAACAATTACGCCGACTTTGTCGCATCCGAGCTTGTCCGCGTCACAAATGACGGTCAGATTGACAGCAATGTTGTTTCGGATAAAAATATAGCCGATATGATATGCAAAAATGTCACAAGCTTTTGGAAAAGCGATATGGGTAAAGAAGTTTTAAGTGCCAAAAAAGTATATCGTGAAAGTCCTTTTGAAATATCAATTCCGGCATATGAATACGACAACACTTTACCGGACGAGTACAGAAACGAACAGATTATTTTACAAGGTATTATTGACTTATACTTTGAGGATAAAAACGGTGATATAATCCTTGTCGATTACAAAACCGACAAATGCACTTCTAAAGCAGAACAACTTGCAGTTGCAAAAAAATACGAAAAGCAATTAATTCTTTATGCACGTGCCATGGAAAAAATCTTAAAAAAATCTGTAAAAGATAAATATTTGTATTTATTTTCTCCGCAAAGTGTGGTAAAATTAGATTAGTAAATATTTTTGAGGTGATATAATGTCAAACTACGGCAATTTGAATATAAACAGAAATAAAAACAGAAAAGGCAAAAAAATTATTATCGCCTTGATTTGTATTGCGGTTTTAATGCTTGCATTTATATTTTATATAGGTATTACAGTTGGAAGTAACAGCGACAAATCCAACCAAATAGCCGACGCGATTCAAGAAAATACGGAATTAAAGTTAAAGGTAAACGAACTTAACGACCAGATTGCACAAATGCAGGAAGAAATAGATTCACTTCACGCAGAACTTGAGGCTATGCCGACGATTGAACCGACACTGCCGTCAGGCTCACCTGCTCCGTCAGTATCTCCTACTTCACCTATTTCACCGAGAATCGGTGTTCAATAAAAATTAATACAAAAGGTCTGTGGCTTTACCACAGACCTTTTAATTTGTTGTTTTATTATAATTCTACAATAGTTTCAACTTCAAGAAGTACGTCCTTCGGAAGTCTTGCGACTTCTACGCATGAACGAGCCGGATAAGGCTCTGTAAAATATTTAGCGTATACTTCGTTAATCTTTGCAAAGTCATTCATATCCTTAATAAATACTGTTGTCTTTACAACATTTTCAATACTTCCGCCGGCAGCTTCGATAAGGTTCTTTACGTTTGTAAGTGCCTGTTCTGCCTGTGCTTCAACACCTTCAGGAATATCGCCTGTTGCAGGGTTAATCGGAATTTGTCCCGATGTGAACAGCATATTTCCGACAGTTATTGCCTGTGAATAAGGTCCGATTGCAGCCGGAGCATTGTTTGTCTTTGTTTCTTTCATTTGTACCATTCCTCTCGTTTTATAAAATTTATATGGTAATTAAATAGCATACAACAGTGAAGAATACGAAATATCCAAGCATCATTGCATACAATACCTGACTTGGTGATTTAGAAATCCATTCTGTGCGCAGTGCCTCATAGGTAAGCACCGCCACGCTGACCGCGCCGCACAAAATCAATATCATAAGCGTTACAGGTGACAACATACTGAGAATTACGCCGATTGCACATATTGCCGTAAACGGTATCCACGTTGACGCAAGACGTATTGAAAATTCCCAATATGCCGTTTTAAGACGCATTACAAATCTATTGATAAGCCAAAATATTCCCGAATACAAGAAAAATAAAATCACTCCGCTTATCGCACCGGATACCATACAAAGTATGATTTGCAATACAAGACTGTAACCTGCACCGCCGTTAAAATTCATAAGTGACGTCAATATTTTAAGCGGTCCTACTCCGCCGCCTCTTAATATAAAGAACATACACAGCCACAATACAACGCCTTGAAGTGCCGCAATAGTCATTATTGCCGCTTTTCCGAGATGTGGCGGATTGGAAATTGTGTCAATCGGTGATTTTATAAATCTCACGATATATCTTCCCAACTCACCGAAAAATCCTTTCGGATTGATATTTGACGTTCTTGTTGCTTTAGCTTTCCTTGCCGCTTTTCTCGCCTTATGCTTTATCTTTGCTCTTTCAAACTTGCTTTCCGTTCCGGCATAGCCTGTTTTGTAAGAAGTTTCGGTTTTATACGGATTACTGTAATTAGCCTGTGTTTTCTCTTGTTTTTTATCCGATTTTTTGTCTTCTGTTTTTGTTTCGTTTTTTCTTTCGGCAGATGATTGCTGTTTCCCCGCTCTGTGTGCAACACTCTGCGGACAATCGCAAACTTCGCCTTTTTCAAGTTCTCTGCCGCAATATATACAGCTTCTCATATATACACCCTTTCATAATTTAAGTATATATAAATTATAAACCTGTAATAAATTGTTGTCAATGTGCCAAGTGTAAACAAAATGTTAATTATTTCAGAATACTTTTGACGGCGCCCGTCTTATTTATACAGTCGTGCCTCAAATGTTTTAATATCCGCCTGATGTTCGTCACGGACACGGTGGAATAATTTTATCGTTATACCGTCTATAACGGTTTCACATTCGGGAACTTCCTCATATGCCGTTGCAATATCCGCATAATTCATAAAACTGTTTACAGCCTCCTCAACAACCGTCTGACTGCCCTCTGCCAAGTGCGTCTGTGCAGGAGATGCGACAAGAACATAATTTACGGTATACAACGGTGTCAAATCCCTGTCACGCGAATCTACCTGCGGCAATGACACGATATAATTATCACGTATCGACTTTACTCCGAGTGACGGTTCTGCATTTATAAGTATATCCTCATTAAGCGTAAACGATGACGCAAGTACGCCGAGCGTATCACCGTCATAAACGGTTGTGTCGATTTTTTTCTTTAACGCAAGAATTTCGTCCGTATCGTCTCTTGATACAGGCAGCATCGAAAAATTCGGTATCAATGCCATATGCTTAATTTCCTGTATATTATGCGGTTGTGTGCGTGGAATATATACATTCACCGAATGTACCAACGCCAAAAGCGATATTCCGACCAAAGCCCATTCTTTTGTTATATGTCTTATTGATATAAGTGTAAGCATTATAAGTGACGGAATGTATAAAAGCAAATGTTGTTGTCCGTGTGTCTGAGTTGAAAGGAACATAAACAGGCACACTATCATCTGTACCCATATAAACAGCGTTCTTGTTTCTTTCTTTTTAACCGCCATAACCACTGACGAAACAGCAAGCACTCCAACAAATATTATACCGAAATATCTTGTTATAAGTTTCAAATCAGTTCCCACCGAAAACTTATATCCCGAATAAAGATTGCCGTAATCTTTCATCAATTTATACACAAGGAAATCTCTGAAAAATACAACGAGTATCAATCCGACAACTGCGATTGTTACAATCGGTTTGTACCATTTTTTCTTAAACAGTACGCAATCCGCAAGCATTGCGGTTATAAACGATACCGAGAAAAACGCGTACCATCTTCTCCAAAGCATAAGTGCGACAAGCAATACGCCGATTACCGCATACCGCCATATCGCGTCATCATCTTTATCTTTTACAAAATACAAATTAAAGCATACAAGGCACCCTAAAAGCCCTCCTATATCAACAAATCCGTTAAATGTCAAAAACACCATAGACGGACATATCATAAGCGAAATCACCGCTGCAATTTTAGGTGCTTTACTGACTTTTTTCGCCAACACATACACCAGTGCAAATGACGTCACTAAATATAAATTGACAAGTCCCAAAACATAAGCAAGCCGTGACTCACCGAAAATTTTTACAATCAACGCCGACGGAAGTCCAGCTATATAGTTATAGTCCTGTTCAGCAACGGAATTATAGACGTTATGCCAAAAACCGCCTTCACTAAACGCTCCCGACGCAATTTTTCTTGCAATATCCCAATACGTCGAATCGTCCCAAAAATATATATAATTATTTTTTGTAATATAAATAATCGCCAAAATATTAAGCACCGCCCATACAACCGCAAAATAAATCAAAGTTTTATGATGTGGTCTTGCCGATTGTTTGCGTTGTGCAATTTCTTCAAGGTCATACTTATCGTTTAAAATCGCCCTGAATTTCACCTGACTCAGCCCTCCTGTTTAGCTAAATAATGAAAGTATTTCTTCGTTAGAAAGACTTTTAAATGTGTCCGTATTAACACGGACTATATCGTCTGCAAGATTTTTCTTGTTTTCCTGCAATTTAAGTATTTTTTCTTCTATTGTACCCTTTGCGGCAAGACGTATAACCTGTACCGCTTTTGTTTGTCCTATTCTGTATGCACGGTCGGAAGCCTGTTCCATAACCGCAGGATTCCACCATGGGTCATAGTGAATTACGGTATCCGCACCCGTCAGGTTAAGACCTACACCGCCTGCTTTAAGCGATATAAGGAACACGTTGTTTTCACCGCCGTTAAATCTGTCGGAAAGCTCCGCTCTCTCGTAAGACGGAGTTTTTCCGTCAAGGTAGAACGAATCTATCCCCACATTTTTCAGACTCTCTCTTATAATTGAAAGCATTGACGTAAACTGTGAAAATACAAGTATTCTGTGTCCCGACTCAACCGCATTCGTGACAAGTTCCATAAGCAAATCAAGTTTACCGCTGTCCTTATCATAGTTTTCGTCAAACAATGTAGGGTGACAACAAATCTGTCTTAGTCGCATAAGCAGTGTCAAAATACGCATTTTACCTTGACCGCCCTCACCAAGCAACGCAAGCGTCTGATTTTTCGCAAGTGCAAGATACGATGTGTACATTTTCTTTTGTTCACCCGTAAGCTCCGCATACATTGTGTTCTCGATTTTTTCCGGTAACTCGTTTAAAACATCGTTTTTCATACGTCTTAGCATAAACGGCTTTATCCTCGCTCTGAAACTGTCCGCCGTCATTTTATCACCGTCTTTTACAAGCGGCATTTCATATCTGTTTCTGAATTCGTGTGCCGAATACAAATATCCCGGCATTACAAAATCAAATATTGACCACAATTCAAGCAACGAATTTTCTATCGGTGTACCGGTAAGGGCAAATTTATGCTCCGCATTTATTTTCTTGACGCTTCTTGCATTCATAGTTTTCGGATTTTTAATATGCTGTGCCTCGTCTATAAAGCAATACGAAAATTCAAATTCTTTATAATGTGCAATATCGCGTCTTAAAAGCGGATATGACGTGATTACAAATTCATACTCGCCGATAGTCTGTATAAGTTTTTCTCTGTCCTCTTTTGCACCGTCAACTATTATGGTTTTGGCATTCGGTGTAAATTTATTTATTTCGCTGAGCCAGTTATAAGTAAGTGCACTCGGTGCAACGATAAGCGTCGGTTTTTCGGGTTTTATTCCGTGAATATACGCAATAACCTGCAGCGTTTTACCAAGACCCATATCGTCCGCCAATATACCGCCGAAGCCAAGATAAGAAAGCTGGCTGAGCCATGCCATTCCATCTTTTTGATAGCCACGCAAAATGTCGCTGACTTCACTCGGAATTACAGGCTCTATATTTTTTATTTCCTCAATATATTTTTTAAATTCTTCATTCTTTTCAACAGATGAAAGAGAATTTAAGTAAAGTGCATGATACTTCGGAATTACTTTTTTACCGTTTTTAATATCCTCAAAAGAAAAATCAAGTTGATCAAGCAAATTGAAAATATCCTTTTGTTTACTGTTTTCAAGGTCGATAAAACTGCCGTTTGATAATCTGTAAAATCTTTTCTTCAGTTTAACCGCACTTAAAATTCCGCTGATCTGTTCATATGACAGATTACTTTCAAAGTCAGCCTCAAGCAAATCAACACCGCTGTTATATATTACAGATGCACTTATATCCACTCGGTCCATAATCTTCAAACCGGCAAATCTGTCGGAATAATAGAGCTTTGCTTTTTCTTTAAGTACAGGAATTTCGTCCGATAGGAATAAATATATTTCTCTGTCCGATTTCAACATGAATGTACCATCTTGTAAATTGAACATCTTAAATGACGAAAGCAAATCGTTTTCAATCTCATAGTCACGCACAACGATTTTGCCGTTACCGTTTACATCGTTCGGCAAACGTAATCCTATACTTCCGTAATTCGCCTTAACAACGGCAGTTATACCGCCTTGTGTCGCGTCAAAATACACTTCAAATGTCGGTTTCGCATCGACAATCATATCTTCGATACCGCGTGTTATAACGCCGTGCTTACTGCGTATATCAGGTAAAACGTGAGTGGCAAACAAAATTGTATTGTCACCTTTAAAACTGATTTGCGTTCTGCCCTCCGTCGCAAGTGCATGGTATATCGGCATAAAATACTCACGCCATTCTTCGCTTGTGTGGTATATCGTGTTCTCGTAAAAGAACCACTCACCGTCATGCGTCAGTGCAAAGCCTCTGTCACTGACAGACATATCAACTTCGCCGTCACCTGCGTCAACATCAATTATTATATCTGGATTGTCTTCTTCTATTCTTACATTGCCCAGAGAAAGCCCATCAAATACAACAGAAAAATCAACATACTGCAGCAGTGGAAATATTCTCTTTGCCGCAAGTGAGCCGAAAGCAGTTTGATATGCCGCTTTCATATACATCTGAACATCTGCCGCACGATTTTCGTATGTTTCCGCAAGTATTGCTATTATCTCGTCTTGATGTTTCGGAAATTCCGTTACTGCGGGATTATATGACGTGTATCTGTCAAATTTAAACTCCTTGCCTTTCAAATAACATTCCAAAAAATTTTCAATACCGTGTACTTTATTACCGCCGATTTCAACAGACATTGCATACGATACACCGTTTGTATTGTGCTTATTTATGTGCAGTGTAAACTTTGCATATAGTGGCTGTTTTTCGTATTTTCTTGATGCAAATTCACCGCATAGCGTTTTTGCAATCTTATCGTTTTCATCAACATAATCCGCGCCCTCGTCAAGTTCCTTTTGACGTTGCTTTAATGTTGAAACAATATGTTTGCAAACAGAATTCATCGTTTCAAAATAAGGACAGGTACAAAAACAATCCTCTACACCTTTTTCAGACAGTCTTACCTGCACATTGTAGAGTTCTTCCCCGTCAACTACGGCTGTTATTAAATTATCCTCACGTTTTCTTAAATGAACTCTGCCCTCTTTAAAGTATTCCAAGCCACGCTTGTAAATAGTCGCCGAGCAGGATTTTTTTATCATTGAATCTGTTATTTTCATACCTTACAGCCTTCCCGTTTTGAATATTGTACACCCATTCTGTATCTTATAATTATAGCACATTTTAACTTATGATACAATATTATTTTTATATAAAATACAAATGGATTAAATTCATATAATATGCTAAAATTATGCGTGTAGAAAAAAACACGAAAGGACGAACAGTATGGGAAAATTTGACGGAATACTTTTATGCACCGACCTTGACGATACACTTCTTACAACCGATAAACGTGTATCGGACGAAAACAGTAAAGCTATTGAATATTTCAAGTCAGAGGGCGGACTTTTCACATTTGCAACGGGACGTGTGCCGCAAGGTGCAAAGTTGATGCTAAACTACGTTCACCCAAATGCACCTATGGTTTGCTTTAACGGTGCGGCAATATATGATTTTAACGATGAAAAACTTTTATGGGCAAGCACACTTGATAAAGGTGCTTTGAAATGCGTTGAATATATGGATAAAATGTTTGACTTTGCGGGAATTGAAGTTTGTACTTCGGATAAAATTTATTTCTGTAAAGTTAATCAAAAAGTAAGAGAACATCAGGTTCTTGAAGATTTACCCGATAATTTTCTTGATTATCACGATATAAAGGAAGATTGGGTAAAAGTATTGTTTATGGTTGAAGAAAATGAAATTCAGCAGATAAGAGATGCGATTGCAAATTCACCGTTTGTTAATGATTATGAATTTGTGCAGTCCAGTCCTTGGTACTATGAACTTTTGCCTAAAAACGCAAGTAAGGGTGAGGGGCTTATGCACCTTGCCGATTTGATGAATGTTGACAGAAGTAATACAATCGGTATCGGCGATAACGAAAACGACCTTGCACTTGTTAAAATGGCAAATGTCGGTGTTGCGGTCAGTAACGCCGTTGATGAAGTAAAAGAAGTCGCTGATTTTATAACGGTTGATAATAATTCCAGTGCCGTTGCGGCTGTGATTTATGCACTTGATGACGAGGAAATTAAATTTGAATAACGTAATAAGGGCGACCAATGGTCGCCCCTACTATTATAGGCTCCCATCAAGGGGAGCTGGCGACATCGTCGCCTGAGGGGTGGCTTTATTTCTTATACAGCATATCAAGTTCATCTTTTGTCAATTCACGGACTTCGCCTTTTTCGAGTGATTTATCAAGTTTCAAATTACCGATTGCGACACGTTTCAGATACGTCACCGTTTTACCGACTCTTTCGCACATACGTTTCACCTGATGAAATTTACCCTCTGCAATTTCGATATAAACCTCGTTCGGATTTTCCGTTATTTCAAGCTTTGCGCTTTTTGCGGTAAACTCTTTAAATTCCATACCGCCTGCGAATATTTCAACATCTTTTTCTTCCATAGGTTTATCAAGCACCGCGAAATATCTTTTATACACATCTTTTTTCGGTGATGTCATTTCATGAGCGAATTGACCGTCATTTGTGAGGATCAAAAGGCCCTCCGTATCTATATCAAGTCTGCCTACGGGATATACCTCAAAATGTGCGTATTCCTCCGGAACAAATTCGGTTACAACGGGATACTTCTTATCATAAACAGCACTTACGCAACCTTGCGGTTTATTTAGCATTAAATACACAAATTCACGATAAATCAATCTTTCGCCGTCAACCTCAACAATACTGTTTTCATCAGTCTGTTCCTCCGGCTTTTTACACACTTCACCGTCTATAAACACAAGACCTTGTTTTATTAGTTTTTTCACATCTTTTCTGCTTGCATATCCGCAGCCGGAAATATATTTATCTATACGCATATATAACTCCTTAAGCAAAAAGGACGGCATAATAAAGCCGTCCTTTAATTTTCAATTATCAATTACTGATTGTTTTCAGCAAGCTTTTCGTCGTATTCCATTGCAAGCTGTTCAATTTCGCCTGAAGCTTTCATTTCTGAAAGTGTTTCGTTAATCTTGTCAAGAAGTTCTGTGTTACCCTTCTTAACTGCGATTGCATATTCTTCTGTTTCAAATGCCTGTGGGTCTTCAACAATCTTTAGACCGTTCTTTTCAGCAAGAGCCTTACCTGTTGCAGAGTCGATAACTACTGCGTCAAGCTTACCGTTCTTAACGTCTTGAACTATATCAATACCTCTGTTTGCTCTTGTAACCTTGTCTTCTGCAAGCTGTAAATCGTTTGTTACGATATTGTCGCCTGTGTAACCAAGAACAACTCCGACTGTCTTGTCATTCTTCAAATCTTCTGCACTTGTAATATCTGTGTTGTCAGGTGCAACAACGATAACCTGTGATGCAACATAGTATGGATCAGAGAAATCAACGCTTTGCTTTCTTTCGTCTGTAGCAGTCATACCTGCAACAACCATATCAACCTTACCTGTGCTTACAGATGCAACAAGTCCGTCAAATTCCATATCTTCAATTTGAAGTTCCTTACCTACATTTTCGGCAATCTTATTTGCAATAGCAACGTCAATACCGTCAAATTCGCCTACAAGACCTTGTGATGTTGTGTATTCAAACGGTGGGAATGCTGCGTTTGTACCCATAATCAACTTATCACTGCTTCCGCAACCTGCAAGTGCTGCCACTGCCATAACTGATGCAGCTGCCAAAGCTACTACTTTCATTAAACCCTTTTTCATTTTTTGTATCCTCCTAAAAAATCACTTATTTTATATTTAACACATTCTGTGTTAGATAACTACTTTAAAACTTTGCTCAAAAATTCTTTTGTTCTTTCGTTTTTCGGATTGCTGAACACTTCGTCAGGAGTGCCTTCTTCAAGCACATATCCGCCGTCCATAAACAAAACTCTTGATGCAACTTCGCGTGCAAATCCCATTTCGTGAGTTACAACAACCATTGTCATACCACCGTCCGCAAGGTCTTTCATAACAGAAAGAACTTCACCGACCATTTCAGGGTCAAGTGCCGATGTAGGTTCATCGAACAACATTATATCCGGCTGCATTGCAAGTGCACGTGCTATTGCAATTCTCTGCTGTTGACCGCCCGAAAGCTGTGCGGGATATGAGTCCTCTTTGTCCGCAAGACCTACTTTATTCAAAAGTTCACGTGCAAGCTTTTCAGCCTCTGCTTTCGGCATTTTCTTAACCTTAATCGGTGCAAGAGTTATATTGTCAAGCACTGTAAGGTGCGGGAACAAATTAAACTGCTGAAACACCATACCCATTTTTTCACGAATTTTATTTACATTTGTTTTTGGAGCGGTAATGCTTTCACCCTCAATGAGAATTTCACCCTCTGTCGGCACTTCAAGCAAATTAAGACATCTCAAAAATGTTGATTTACCCGAACCCGAAGGACCTATAACAACAACCTTTTCGCCTTGTTTTATGTGCTGGTCAATTCCCTTTAATACTTCTAAATCTCCAAAATGCTTTTTTAAACCGGTAACCTTTATCATCTCTTATCCGCCTTTCTCATACCTTTTTCAACTTTAGAAAGCAACGTACTTATAATCTTTATAACAACATAATATATAACTGCTATTGACAAAAGCGGTATAAGGTAATCATATGTAAGGCTCTGTACCTTTCTTGCCGCTCCGACAAGGTCGATATTCGCAATCATACCGATTACGGCTGTTTCTTTTATCAATACAACAAATTCATTACCAAGCGCCGGCAGAATATTTTTCATAGCCTGCGGCATAACAATGCTTGCCATAGTCTGTTTATGCGTCATACCAAGCGAACGTCCCGCCTCAGTCTGACCGATATTTACGGACAATATACCGCCTCTGACGATTTCCGCAATATATGCGCCGCTGTTTATACCGAATGCAATAAATCCGACTACCCACTTATCAATATGCACATTTGCAAAAATAACAAAATAAATTATAAGCAGCTGCACCATTGTCGGCGTACCGCGGATAATATCAATATAAATTCCCGAAACGGCTCTTAAAATCTTACTTTTTGACAGACGCATAAGTGCCATCAGAATACCGATTACCAAACCCAACAATACCGAGAATAGAGATATTAAAAGCGTATATCCCAATCCACTAACAAACCACTGCCAACGTCCGTCTACCACAAATGTAGAGTTCAAGCGGTTTAACAAATCAACAACCCAAGCAGGCATATCTTCAACTCCTAATGTATTTTTATTTCAATACTCTATATAATATCAAAAATTACCCTAAATATCAATACTTATTTGAAATTTTCTACATTTTGATGTATAACAATTCATTTTAGGATTGCAAAAAGGTTAAAATAATGATATAATATATATAAGATTGGTTTAGGGAGGGATATTATGAATAACGATATGTTCGGAAAATGCGGTATGACACAGTTTGTCGGTGTCGGCGTTTGCGATACAATCGGTCTTTATATCGCCAATATTGATGACGATTTAAGAAAACAAATGAATATCCCGAAAAAGTTCCACGCGGTCGGCCTTATCGGTTCCCGTACAGGTGCGGGAGCACAAATTCAAGCCGTTGACGACGCGGTTAAAGCTACTTCGACAGAGGTTATCTCTATTGAAATTCCGCGTGATACAAAAGGCTGGGGCGGTCACGGAAACTTTATCATAATCGGCGGTGAAACACCTGCCGACGTTAAAAGAGCCGTTGAATTAGCGCTTGAATACATAGACATAAATGCCGGCGAAATATACATAAGTGAAGCAGGTCATATGGAATTCCAGTACAGTGCAAGGTGCGGTGAGGCTATCAACAAGGCATTTGATGTGCCGATAGGCAGACCGTTCGGTTTTGTATGTGCGTCACCTGCTCCGATTGGTATGGTAATCGCAGATATTGCGTTAAAATCTGCCGGTGTCGAATTGATAAAAACACTTCGTCCGGACAGTGGTACAAGCCATTCAAATGAAGTGATTATAATTTTCACAGGTGAGGCGTCAGCGGTTAAAACCGCCGTCACTGACGCACGTTCCGCAGGAATGCAACTTTTGCGTTCACTCGGCTCTGAACCTTTGCCTGTAACAAAACCATATATTTAAGCTAACAAAAAATCACATCATATGATGTGATTTTTTTATTATTATGTTTTTTATTTTGAAACCAGAACAAGCTCATCATTTTTTTCTATTATCGTACTTCCGACAGGAATAACGACATCATCACCGCGTTTTATCATAATCACAAGATAGCCGTCGGGAAATTCAATTTCAGCCATACTTTTTCCACGCCAATTTTTTCTGTCGTTCGCCGAAATCTCCCTAAAACGAACATCACCGTTTATTCCGTGTGACGGTGCACCGAGAATTATCGTATCACCCTCATATATTACCGTTTCACCGTTCGGAATAATCGTTTCGTCATTTCTGTAAATCGCCGCAAAAAGCATTTGCGGAGGAAGGGAAATATCCTTTACCGCACGGTCAATCCATCTGTTACCGCTGTCAATATTCAAGCGAATAAAATTAATTTCCGTTTCGTCCGAATAGTCGTTAAACGTTTTCAGTACAGAACCGGTCTTGTCAATCATATTCGTTTTACTTGCGACAAACGGGAGAAGCGACCCTTGCAGCGTAATTGAAAACAATACAACGCAAAATGCAATATGGAAAATGTCCTGCTCCATTGTCACACCGCCTACCATAGCCATTATTGCGAACACGATTGACGCCGCACCTCTGAGACCTGCCCACGACACAACAAGATATTGTGAAATTTTTGTTTTAAACGGTGCAAGCACAGTCGCAACCGCCAACGGTCTTGCAACGAACGTGATAAACAGTGCTATAAATATTGACGGCAACAAAACAGTTAATATTTTTGACGGGAACGACAAAAGTCCCAAAAGGAAAAATATAAGCATTTGCATAAGTCCGGTCATTCCGTCAAAAAAATGTACAAGTGATTTTTTATTATGTATGTTCTGATTTCCCAAAACGATACCTACTATGTACGCACTGAGATAACCGTTTCCGCCGACCAATGTCGGCAATGCGTACGCAAGCACCGCCACTCCAAGCACAAACGCCGCGTCAAAACCCGATGTATTAAAAGTGAAATGTTTCATAAACCATACTGCACCGAGTGCAATAAGAAAGCCAATCAAAACGCCGAAAACAATTTGTGCGGCGATACTGTAAACCATCTGTCCGACACTGTTTTCACCCTTCATAAACGACAGAACTATAACGGTCAGCATATATGCAAACGGGTCATTACTTCCGCTTTCCATTTCAAGCATTGACGCAGTGTTATACTTCAAGTTAAGATTTTTTGAACGCAGTACCGAAAACACAGACGCCGCGTCAGTAGAACTCATAACCGCACCGATAAGCATACTTTCGAGCAATTTTATTTTTAAAACAAAAAAACAAAACACTGTTGTAAGAGCCGCCGTGAAAATAACTCCCACGCTCGACAACAACAGTGCCTTTACTGCCACAGGTTTAGCCTCGCTTAATTTAGTGCCGAAACCTCCGTAAAACATAATAAATACAAGCGCAACAGAACAAATCTGTTCTGCAAAGCTATAATTTTCAAAAGGAATTTTAAGTATTCCGTCCGAACCGAACACCATACCAAGTGCAATAAACGCAATAAGTACAGGCATTCCGATTTTGTTTGATAACTTATTTGCAAGTACGCAAATTATAATAACAGCCGCCGAAAGCAACAGTGATATGTTAAACATAAATACCTCCTTAAATACTTTTTATAGAGTTATGTTAACATAAAACTGCCGATATTTCAAGCCTTAATTCTGTGTTTTTACAATTTTTTCAAGTCTGTTTATGATATATGCGATAGCACCGCCGTTGTTAGACGGTGCTAAATTGTCCGCAATTTTTTTCACGCTTTCTTCTGCGTTCTCAACTGCATACGAAATTCCCGCTACTTCCAACATTGAAATATCATTCATATTGTCACCGACAGCTATAATTTTGTTCTGCTCAATACCGATTTTTTTCGCCATATCAAGCATTCCCTTACCCTTTGAAACTCCGTTCGCAACAACGTCAAGATACTTGTCACCGCTTCTGACCGCATAGCCGTTATCATATTCGGTTCTGTATATCGGCTCGTACTTGTCAAGCAATTCTCTTTCACCAATCAAAAGCACCTTTATCCAAGGTCTTTGCCAAATTTCATCGGGTAAACTATAAACAACCTCATAGCTGCGTGTCAAAAATCGCTTTGTTTCCTCACATTCTCTGTAAACGTACACAATTTCATCACTGTACACTTCCAAACCTATTTGCGGAAAATCATCATATACACGCTTTATTGCCTGTTTTCTGTTTTCCTCAATAAATCGTTCAAATACCGCACAATCTTTTTCATAGTCATATATCTTCGCACCGTTATGTAATACCGCCGGTGCATTTATGTGCAAATTCGGCATATATGCACGAACTGCCTCAACCATTCTTCCCGTTGCGACAGTAAACCGTCCGCCGTTTTTTATGAAATAATCTATCGCTTGTCTGTTTTCTTCAGATATGGTGTGATTGTCATCAAGCAACGTTGCGTCCATATCCGAAACAAGCAAATAATCCGAAAATTTACCTTGCATTATTTTTCCACCTTGTAAACCTTTATCCATAATCTCGGTATATCAATAAAATGAATACCGTCAGACGATTCAAGCAAGCTGTTATCGTCACTCGTTTGACATTTTAGTTTTCTCATACCGTATCTCGCAACATCTACACGTGCTCTTTCTTCTCTTGTACCCAGATTGGCAACAATAAGATATTTTTCATCATGATAACAACGTACAAAACCGTACACGTGTCCGACTTTATGAACACATTCAAAATCGCCGATTGAGAATGCCTTTGAACTGTTTCTCAATTTAATCATATTCTTATAGCGTTGTCTGATTCTTCCGTCCTTGTCAACTTCGTCAACATTATCCCATGGATATGTCTGACGGCAGAACGGATCGCCATATCCCTGCATACCGATTTCGTCACCGTAATATATACAAGGCACACCAGGAAGCATCATCTGCAGTCCGACTACTAAAGTTGCTTTTTCCTTAGCAAGTTCAAGTGCATAGCCGTCAAGTTTAAAGCTCGCCTGAAAATCTTTTGATATTTCGTGTCTTGACGGTGCATCACCCATACGGGTCATTATTCTTTCGACATCGTGACTTGTTATTATATTCAAAAGCGAATAATAAGCAGGTGCAGGGTAATTTTCTTTAATGCTCATAAGACGTGCGTCAAATTCTTCAACGTCAATTCTTCCGCTTACCGCGTCAATCAACGCTCTGCGCATTGGGTAATTCATAACGGAGTCAAGCTCCTTACCCAAGAAATATTCACGTCTTTCACCGTAAGCGGACTTATTTGACGCGTCTTCCCAAACTTCACCTATAATAACTGCATCTTTATCGGCTTTCTTTACGTTTTCTCTAAGTTCTTTAACGAAAAATCCCGGTAATTCATCGACAACATCAAGTCGCCAACCGGACGCACCGTTCTTTATCCATCTTTTAACGATTGCATCTTTGTCCGAAAGCAAATACTTACGACATTCTTCACTGTGTTCTTCAATCTGCGGAAGTGTCGTCATTCCCCACCATGATTCATACACATCAGGCCAATCCATAAATCTAAACCAAGTGTAATACGGTGATTCTTTCGACTGATAAGCGCCTACGCTGTCATATTCGCCGTATTTATTAAAATAACGGCTGTTACTTCCCGTATGGTTAAATACACCGTCAAGAATTATGCGTATTCCCATTTCTTTTGCTTTTGAGCAAAGCTCTTTAAATGTTTCCTCATCACCAAACATCGGATCGATTGTTTCATAATCGCCCGTATCATATTTATGGTTTGAGTATGCTTTGAATATCGGATTTAAGTAAATTACCGATATTCCCAAATCTTTTAAATACGGCAATTTTTTAATTACACCTTTCAAATTACCGCCGAAAAAGTCATTTGCTTTATACTCACCGCCAAATTGTTCGGCTTTATAAAACGGTTGTTCGCCCCAATTACGCTTTATTATATCTGTACGATTTCCTAAAAATTCTCCGTTTTCGTTGCCGTTGCAAAATCTGTCTACAAAAATTTGATACGCAATACCAGTTTTAAACCAATCCGGAGTTTTGTAATCTTCGTTATAAACAGTTATCTGATACGAATTACTCGGTGAATTAAAACACATTTCACCAATTCCGCCGAGTTGTTTTGAATTGTTGCCGTAATAAACCATACCTCTTTCGGTTTCAAGTTCAAAATAATACCAAACAAGTCCTGCTTTTTCAGGCATTTTCACGTTCACCGAATATATGCAGTGGTCACCGACATCAAAAATATACGGCATATCCTTTCGGACTTCGCCCTTGCCATCCTCCATATAGACAAGACGAACCGCCGACGGAATACCTGCGCCCGACACAGCCAAACGCAATCTGACTTCACCGCCGCAAGTCACCGCTCCGAAAGGAAATCTATAAAATTTTTTTCTGGAATTATGCTCTATATCCATATTTACCCCTTTATCGTAAAAGAAGTGACCTAAGTCACTTCTTTATTTTTATTATTTAATTGGTGTCAAGTGCCAAATGTTCTTATTGTAATCTTCAATAGTTCTGTCACTTGAGAAGAATCCTGCACTTGCAGTATTCAAGATTGCCTTTTCAATCCACTTATCTCTGTCTTGATAATCAGCAGACATCTTTTCTTGAGTCTTCATATATTCTTCAAAATCTCTGATTACCATATATGTGTCAGGGAATCCGTAGTCACCGAACAACAATGTTTGATACAAATCTCTGAACATTTGGTTGCTGCCCGGAACGATTGAACCGTCAACAAGCTGTTCAAGTGCGTGTCTTAGGCTTGCGTTTGATGAGTAGATATTCTTAACTTCATCAGTTCCCGCATACTTAACTCTTGCGGCAACTTCGTCAGCCTTTAGACCGAAGATATATATATTGTCTTCACCGACCTGTTCAAGCATTTCAACGTTTGCGCCGTCAAGTGTACCGATTGTAAGTGCACCGTTAAGCATAAACTTCATGTTACCTGTACCCGAAGCTTCCTTACCAGCTGTTGAAATTTGTTCTGAAATATCAGCCGCAATGATAAGTTTTTCAGCGATTGATACGCTGTAATTTTCAAGGAATACAACTTTAATCTTATCCTTAACTCTCGGATCGTTGTTAATCATATCTCCGACTGAGTTAATAAGCTTGATAATAAGCTTTGCTCTTTTATAACCCGGAGCAGCCTTTGCACCGAATATATATGTCTTTGGATAGTAATTTTCAGCATATACGTTATCTTCAAGAATTCTGTTGTATTCTGCAAGAATATGAAGTACGTTCATCATCTGACGCTTATATTCGTGCAATCTCTTACACTGTACGTCAAAGATAGAATCAGGATTTACAACTATATCGTTGTGTTCCTTAATATATTGTGCAAGTCTAACCTTGTTATTACGCTTAATTTCAGCAAATTGCTTCTTGAATGCAGGATCTTTAGCATATTTCTTTAGCTTTGAAAGTTCTGAAGCGTCCTTGATCCAATTCTTACCTATCTTTGAAGAAATAAGCTCAGTAAGTTCCGGGTTACAGTTAGCAATCCATCTTCTGAATGTAATACCGTTTGTGATTGCATAGAAGTGGTCGTTATTCATATTATAGTAATCAGCAAAAATATCCTGCTTTAGAATATCTGTATGCAACTTTGAAACACCGTTTACTGCGAAACAGCTTGCAAGACACATATTAGCCATAAATATCTGATTATCAGAAATAATTGCCATATACTTATGCTTAGCCGAATCGTTAGGATAAACTTCGTTAAGTCTGATCATAAGACGTCTGTTCATTTCTTCAACGATCATATATACACGCGGAAGAATCTTTCTGAACATATCAAGCGGCCACTTTTCAAGAGCCTCGCTCATTACTGTATGGTTTGTGTATGCGAATACATGAGTTACGATGTCCCATGCCTCATCCCAACCAAGACCTTTTTCGTCCATCAACAAACGCATCATTTCAGGAATAGCCATTGTAGGGTGTGTATCATTGATATGAATAACGACCTTATCAGGCAATTTTGACCAATCTTGACCGTTTCTGTTTTCAAATTCTTTCAAAATCCACTGCAATGTTGCAGAAACAAGGAAATATTGTTGCTTTAATCTAAGTTCCTTACCCTCTGTATGATTATCTTCCGGATAAAGTACCTTTGAAATAACTTCTGCAAGTTCCTTTTCTTCAACGGCACGAACATAGTTACCGCTGTTAAATTCCTGCATATTCATATGGTCAGGAGATTTTGAACTCCACAATCTTAATTTATTTACAATTTTTGAATCATAACCGCAAAGAGGTACATCATAAGGCATAGCCAAAATTGTATGTGAGTTGTTGTAACGGCAAGTAAATTTACCGTCTACCCAATCAGTATAAACTTCACCGCCAAATTTAACTTCAACAGTTTCTTCAGGTCTTGCGATTTCCCACGCATTACCGTTATCAAGCCATGAATCAGGAAGTTCTGTCTGATAACCGTCAACAATCTTTTGTCTGAATAAGCCGTATTCGTAACGGATTGTACAACCGTATGCAGGCAAATCCAATGTTGTAAGTGAGTCGATAAAGCAAGCTGCAAGACGTCCCAAACCGCCGTTACCAAGACCTGCGTCATTTTCAAGTTCGGCAATTTCAGGAAGTGAGTAACCCAAATCATTTAAAACGTGCTGATATTCTTCAGTCTGCATAAGGTTTAAAATGTTTGTGCAAAGAAGTCTGCCCATAAGGAACTCAAATGATAAATAATAAAGTTTTTTTGCACCCATCTTCTTTACAGTCTGATGAGATACGGCCCACTTTTCCATAATTCTGTCACGAACAGTAAGTGCGCATGCAGTATAAACCATATGAGGAGTTGCATCCTCCATAACTTTACCGAAATGTCTGTTTACCTTACCTACAATTTCCTTCTTCAATGCTTCTTCCGACGCCGTCAATTTTGTTGTTGCTGTTGTTTTTGTGTTTTTATTTTGTGCCATACTTTTAGCTTGTGCCATATTTATTTTACACCCCTTTAAAATTCTTCTTATTTCTTGCGAAGATTTCTTATCATTGGTTTATTTTACAGTCTTCTTTTGTGTCGTTTTCTTTGATGCCGTTGTCTTCGCCTTTGCACCTTCCTTAACCGTTTCGGCTTTAGTCGTTGTCTTTGCCGTCGACTTAGCCGATTCAGCCTTTTTAGGCTCTGCTTTAGTTGTTTCGGCTTTTACAGGTTTTGCAGACTCTGTTTTTTCTGTTTTTGCCGTCTTTGCAGGCTCTGCCTTTTCAGCTTTTACAGGTTCAGCCTTTGCAGGTTCTTCTTTTACCGCTTTCTTTGCAGTTGACTTAGCCGTTGTTTTTCTAGTTGTTGTTTTCTTAGCCGCTGTTTTTCTTGTTGTTGTTTTCTTCGTTGTTGTCTTTTTTGCCGCAGGGGCTTTTTTCTCCTCAAAAGGATTTTTAACTTCAACTATTTCAGGCTCTTTTGCACCGTCTGCCGCAGCCTTTGCAGCCACCTCGGCATCTGCCCTTATACTGTCCTCAAAAGTTTCCTTTTTTTCTTGTTTCTTTGTAGTTTTTGCGGCTGTCTTTCTGGCAGGCTTTTTCTTTTCAGGTAAATCATATATACCTGTAAGTTCTTGATACAAGTGAATATATTTATCAGCCGATACATTCCATGAGTAATCTACTGCCATACCGTTATCAACGATTTTCTTCCACTCGTCTTTTCTGTCATAGTAAATCTGCATTGCATACCAAATAATATTTATCATTTCGTCTGCATTGTAGTTTGCGAACGAGAAACCGGTTCCCTCGCCTGTATATTCATTATATGGAATAACAGTGTCTTTAAGTCCGCCTGTTTCACGAACAATCGGAACAGTACCGTATCTCATACTGATAAGTTGTGACAAACCGCAAGGTTCAAATCTTGACGGCATTAAAAATGCGTCACTTGCCGCATAAATTTTACGTGCCATATCATTTGAAAAATAAATTTGTGCCGAGAATCTGTCAGGATACTTCCAAGCATAATGTCTGAAAAGATTTTCATATTTTTCGTCGCCTGTACCAAGTACAACTACTTGACAGCCGCCGTTGCAAAGTTCCTCAATCTTGTAAGCTACAAGGTCAAAACCTTTTTGGTCTGTAAGACGTGATACAATACCAATCATCATCTTATCGGCATTCACTTCAAGACCTAATTCTTCCTGCAGCTTTTTCTTGTTCTCAGCCTTTTTCTTATGAACTGTTTTTGCTGTATAGTTTTGATAAATAGACTGATCTGTATTCGGATCCCAGTCAATATAAGAAATACCGTTTACTATACCCAAAAGGTCGTTCTGTCTTGCACGAAGAAGATTGTGAAGTCCCTCTCCGTATTCTTCTGTTGTGATTTCGTTTGCGTAAGTTGAGCTTACCGTAGAAACCTTGTTTGCATAAACCATACCGCCCTTTAACAAGTTTGCATCCTTGTAGAATTCAAGCTTGTCGGAAGTGAAGTAATAGTCGCTTATACCCATTGCGTCCTTAATCTTGTTGAAATCCCATCTTCCCTGGAACTTCAAGTTATGAATTGTCATAACAGTCTTGATACCCTGATAGAACGGATTATCCTGGAACGTATCAAGGAATACAGGTATCGGTCCTGTCTGCCAGTCGTTACAGTTAATAACGTCCGGTCTGAAATCTATTGTCGGCAAAATTGACAATACAGCCTTTGAAAAGAATATAAACTTTTCACAATCAAGGTGTATAAAGTCATAAGGCTTATCGCCGTTAAAGTAAAACTCATTGTCTATAAAATAGAACTTACAGCCGTTATACTCCAACTCGAAAACACCGACATACTGTTTTCTCCAAGCCATATCGATATAGATATGGTCAATATATTTCATCTTGTCCTTATATTCTTGCGGTATACAGTTGTACAGCGGTAAAATCACTCTTGCGTCAACGCCTTTTTCGTTAAGCGCTGCAGGCAAAGAACCCGCTACATCACCAAGACCTCCTGTTTTAACAAAAGGTGCCGCCTCCGAAGTAGCAAATAAAACTTTCATAACAAATTATTCCTTTCTATATGCTTAAATCTTATCTCTATAAGAATTATTTGTCAATAAATATTCTTAAATTCCGTAAAACTTCAACAGAACTGCTCAAATTTTGAACAGTTCTATTATATATTTGTCATTAAAATCTTTATTATTAAATCTTCGTTCCTTTTGATATTGCAAGAGGATAGCTCTCTTGTCCTATAAGTTTTCTTCCTTTTGTTATATCAACTTCCTTATCAAATACAACATGACTAAGTTCAACGTCCTCTTCAATCACAGAATCCTGCATGATGATTGAATTTTTAATAACCGCACCCTTTGCGACTTTTACACCTCTTGAAAGTACACTGTTAATTACAGTACCCTCAATTACACAACCGTCTGAAATAAAGCTGTTCTGTACAGATGCGTCACTTCCGTATTTAGTCGGCGACTGGTCTTTTGTCTTTGTGTAGATAGGATTTTTAGGATTAAACAATTCACGTCTTATGTCCGAATTTAAGAAATTCATATTATTTCTGTAATATGCTTTAAGTGAATCAATCTTATCAGTATAACCCGTATACTCATATCCGTAAATTCTAAGGCCTGTCATTTTCTTAACAAGTGCATCCTTTACGAAATCTCTGTCGCCTCTTGCACTGCATTCGTCAACAATACTTTCAAGCAAAGCCTTTTCCATAACGTAAACGTCCATACTTGCCATACTCGACTTTGGATAATACGGCTGAACCTCAATATCTGTAATACGTTTTTCCTCATCAAGTTCAAGCGTTGTAAATCTTGAAATTTCTCTTTCAGGCATACCTTTCATATCTTTATAAAGAATTGTAACATCTGCCTGACTTTCGATATGATTTTTTACAACTTCTTCAAAGTCAATATTGTAAATGCTGTTACCGAGTGACAATATTACATATGTCTGCTGACTTCTGTGAATAAAGTCGCTTATACCTGCAAGTATATCTATATTACCCTTTATTGAACCGTATGATACCTTTTCCAGATTCGGAGGAAGTATATTAAGCCCCCAATTCTTTCTGTCAAGGTCCCAAGGCTTACCCGATTTAATGTGGTCCATCAAAGATGAGTAATTTGCCTCTGTTGCAACACCGATATTTGTTATACCCGAGTTTGCCATACACGAAAGTACGAAATCTATTATTCTGTATCTTCCTGCGATAGGAAGTGCTGAATTTGCTCTTATATCTGTAATCGGAGGTATTCTGTCATTACTTGTCAGAATAATACCCATAGTATCTCTTCTCATTGGCTCTGTCCCCTTTCCTATGCTTCTACCATACTGCCCTTGCAAATATCTTCTTCAACGCCGACTTCGGCACCGCTTTCGATAAGAACAAGATCATTGGTACACAATTTTGATGCATATTTGTTATCGTCCGAAGAATTAACTCCGACTTTAGCACCGTCACCTATAACTGCGTCTGCACCTATAACAGCTTTTTCAATTACAACATTCTTTCCGATTTTCGCACCCGGCATAATTACCGAATCACTGACAACGCTGCCTTCTCCGAGTTCAACGCCGCCGAAAATAACCGAATGCTTTATTTCGCCGTCAATAAAGCAGCCCTCTGTTACGGTTGAATTTGTTATCTTAGCATTTTGTCCAACATAATGAGGAGCAAGTGCCATATTTCTTGAATAGATACTCCAACTTCTGTCGTTTAGATCAAACTTAGGTGGTTGGTCAACAAGATCCATATTTGCCTCCCACAAGCTATGAATTGTGCCGACATCTTTCCAATAGCCCTCAAATCTGAATGATACCATCTTTTCGCCGTTTTCAAGCATTGTAGGAATTATATTCTTACCGAAGTCATTTGCAGAACTTGGGTCACGTTCGTCAGCCTCCAAATACTTTTTAAGCACTTCATATGTAAATATGTAAATACCCATTGACGCAAGATTACTCTTAGGCTCTGCCGGTTTTTCTTCAAAGTCTGTGATAGTACCCTCTTCGTCAACGTTCATTATACCAAATCTGCTTGCTTCCTCCCAAGGTACAGGCATTACGGCAATAGTTACAGCCGCACCCGATTCCTTGTGTGCCTTCAGCATTTCGCCATAGTGCATTTTATAGATATGGTCGCCTGAAAGTATAAGAACATTTTCAGGTTTAAAGCTTTCAAGAAAACTTAAGTTTTGATAAATGGCATTTGCCGTACCTTTATACCATTCACCCGCTTTTGCACTTTGGTATGGAGGAAGTACATAAACACCGCCATGACTTCTGTCCAAATCCCAAGGGTTTCCGTTACCGATATATCTATTTAGTTCCAACGGTTGATACTGTGTAAGAACACCTACCGTATTAATTCCTGAATGTACACAATTTGAAAGCGGAAAATCTATGATTCTGTACTTTCCGCCGAAAGGCACTGCCGGCTTAGCAACATTTTTTGTCAACGCACCAAGTCTTGAGCCTTGACCGCCTGCAAGTATCATTGCAACGCAATCCTTTGATACCATAAAATCATCTCCCTATAATTTTTCTGATTAGATTTTTATTAAAACCGACTATTTAGCCGATTTATTTGTCCTTGTTGATGTTTTTTTCGCAGCGGTCTTTGTCGCGGTTGTTTTCTTAACTGCCGCTTTTTTAGCCGTTGCACTTTCGGTTTTGTCTGTTGTTTTTTTAGCAGTTTTTGATGTAGTCGTTTTCTTTTTGCTTGCCGCAGCTTTGTCCGCCGGCTTTTTCTTTAGGAACATAACTGAATTGCCGTCGATAGCAACTTCAATAGTGTACATCATATCTGAGAACTGCATATTCTTTGTCTTGTATACTTTCTTTGTAATACGTTTGTTTCCGCCGTACTTGACAGCACTCGAATGGAATACTACTTCATATTCGCCCGCAAGCGGAACACCGATTTTATATATCGGTCTTTCGACAGGTGTGAAGTTTGCAACCACAACAACATTATCAGCCGCGTGTCTGCCGCGTCTTATATAGGAAAGAACACTGTTTTCACTGTCAGCCTCATTAACCCATCTGAAGCCGTCCCAACTTGTATCAAGTTCCCATAAAGCCTTGTTTTCCATATAGAAATGGTTAAGGTCTTTTACATACTGATGCAATCTCTTATGCTTATCTATTTCAAGTACGTTCCATTCAAGTTGGTCGTCATAACGCCACTCAAGCATTTGACCGAATTCACCGCCCATAAACAACATTTTCTTTCCCGGCATTGTCATATAATAGCCGAGTAATGTTCTGTATGCCGCAAATTTTTCGTCATACTCACCGAACATCTTGTTAAGCATAGAACCCTTGCCGTGTACCACTTCATCATGTGACAAAGGCAAAATATAATTTTCGGAATAAGCATACATCATCATAAATGTAAGCAAACTGTGATTGTCCTTACGGAAATACGGATCCATACCCATATAACGAAGTGTATCGTTCATCCAGCCCATATTCCACTTGTAATTAAAACCAAGTCCGTCATTTTCAGGCGGTGCGGTTACAAGCGGCCAAGCCGTAGATTCTTCCGCAACCATCATAAAGTTAGGGAATTCCGTCCCCATAATCTTGTTAAGCTTTTTAAGAAAATCAACTGCCTCAAGATTACCGTTTCCGCCGTATTCGTTTGGAACCCACTCACCGTCATTTCTCGAATAATCACGGTAAAGCATTGAAGATACCGCATCAACTCTTATTCCGTCAATGTGATACTGTTCTGCCCAAAAATACGCTGATGAAATAAGGAATGAAATAACTTCGCTCTTTGAATAGTCAAAAACCATTGTTCCCCAATCCTTATGCTCACCCAATCGCGGATCGGCATATTCATAAACAGGAGTTCCGTCAAACATTCTCAGTCCGTGTGCGTCACGCGGAAAATGAGCAGGTACCCAGTCCATTATAATTCCGATATGATTTTTGTGACACTTATCTATAAGATATTTCAAATCTTCACTTTCGCCGTATCTTGTCGTAGCTGAGAAAAATCCCGTTACCTGATACCCCCAGGAGCCGTCGAACGGATATTCGGTGATAGGCATAAGCTCTATATGCGTGTAACCCATCTTCTTAACATAAGGAACAAGCTCGTCCGCCAGTTCACGATACGTATAAAAGCTTCCGTCATCATGTATTTTCCATGAGCCGATGTGGATTTCGTATATATTCATAGGCTCCGTCAAAGTGCTGTTTTTACTGCGTGCACTTATCCAAGCCTTATCGCCCCATTTGTAATTATTTGAAATATCCTTTGTTACGGACGCAGTACCCGGTCTCAGTTCACTCTTTACAGCATACGGATCTGCTTTGTAATAAGTTTCTCCGTTCTCAGCCTCAATAGCATACTTATACAGCATTCCTTCTTCTATATCTGTAAAAAAGCCATACCAAACTCCACTTGTTTCTATTCTTTCAAGCATTTTGTCATAGCCGTTCCAATCGTTGAAATCGCCCACGACTCTAACACTTACGGCTTTAGGTGCCCAAACGGCAAATCTCCAACCGTCAACACCGTCTATTTTGACTTTATGTGATCCAAGCATTTCATATGACTTAAAATTGTCACCGGAATTAAATAAGTACGTTTGAAAACGACTTATATTCGCCCAGGTCTTTTCTTCTGTCATATATTTCCCTCCCTTTTCAGTAAATTAAAATATACATATTTCCTTACTGATTTATCTTGTTGTAACTATTATATCACACTTATTTTTGTTAGTAAAGACCATAAGTGAATAATTTTTTCAAATTTTTTTGTGCTATTTTACATAAAATTTACGTTTACGACGTTTTTACGCAATTTCCAATCTTATTTTACAGAAAAAAATACTTTCATATTAATAATACACCTTGACAGAATGCACAAAATAGTATAAAATATAATTGCTTAATATTCTTTAAAAATAAAATTTTTCTGTATACTATACTTTTATATGTAATCCCAATACTTAAAATGGAGCCGTCTTAAGGTAGACTGCTCTTGTATGATTACAAATCACTATGGTACTTTACCTGCATCTGTTTCATAGAGGTTTATGAAGTATTCAGTTGTATAGGACGCAGTCATTTTAAGAAGTCCCCCATTATTAAGCGTTGGTAAACTTTTTATGGGGGTGTTACTGATTAATACAGTATTATTAATTGTAATGATAATCGTTGCAATCGTATTATGTGTTATAGGCGTCATTGTTGGTTTCAACTTAGGCGTTGCACACAGAAAGAAAATTGCTGAGGCCGAATTCGGCAGTGCCGAAGAAAAAGCCAAGTCTATTGTAAAGGATGCCGAAAAGGCTGCCGACGCCAAAAAGCGTGAACTGTTGCTTGAGGCTAAAGAAGAAAATCAAAAACTTCGCGCAGACTTTGACGCAGAGGTTAAGGAACGCAGAAATGAACTTAATCGTCAGGAACGCAGAATTAACCAAAAAGAAGAAAACTTAGACAAGAAAACAGATAATTTAGAGAAAAAAGAACAGACTTTAAGTCAAAAACTAAAGTCACTTGAATCTAAAGAAAAAGAAATAGCAGAAATCAAAGAACAACAAATGGCTCTTATTGAAAAGATTTCAGGTCTTACCGCCGAAGAGGCTAAGACTATCTTATTAAAAGATGTTGAAAATCAAACAAAGCATGAGGCAGCCATGATGGTTAAAGAAATTGAGCAAGAGGCAAAGGAGAACGCGGAAAAGAAAGCAAAGAACATAGTTTCTTTAGCTATTCAAAAAGTTGCCGCCGATCACGTTGCCGAAACCACCGTTTCTGTTGTTAATCTTCCAAGTGATGAAATGAAAGGCCGTATAATCGGTCGTGAAGGACGAAACATCAGAACCATTGAAACTCTTACAGGCGTTGATTTAATCATCGACGATACTCCTGAGGCAGTTATTGTTTCAAGTTTCGATCCTATCAGACGTGAAGTTGCACGTCTTGCACTTGAGAAGCTTATCGTGGACGGACGTATTCATCCGGCACGCATTGAGGAAACAGTTGAAAAATCTCGTAAAGAGGTTGAATCAATCATCAAGCAAGAGGGCGAAAGTGCTACATTTGAAACAGGTGTACACGGTCTTCACCCTGAACTTATCAAATTGCTTGGTAAACTTAAATTCAGAACAAGTTACGGTCAGAACGTCCTAAAGCATAGCATTGAGGTTTCGCATCTTGCGGGCGTTATGGCAGGTGAACTGGGCGTCGATGTCGCACTTGCAAAACGTGCAGGTTTACTTCACGACATCGGTAAAGCAGTTGACCATGAAGTCGAAGGCTCACACGTTACTATCGGCGCAGATATTGCAAAGAAGTATCGTGAAAACAAGGATGTTGTACACGCTATTATGGCTCACCACGGTGACGTCGAGGCACAGACAATCGTTGCCTCTTTAGTACAGGCAGCCGATGCAATATCCGCAGCACGTCCGGGAGCAAGACGTGAAAATCTTGAAACCTACATCAAGCGTTTACAAAACCTTGAAGAAATTGCAAACAGTTTCGACAGCGTTGAAAAGTCATTTGCTATTCAAGCCGGTCGTGAAATCAGAATTATGGTCAAACCTGAAAAGGTCAACGACGAAGGTATGATTCTTGTAGCAAAAGAAATTGTTAAACGTATTGAAAGCGAGCTTGAATATCCGGGTCAGATTAAAGTTAGTATGATTCGTGAAACAAGAGCGGTTGATTACGCTAAATAAGCTTGCATTACTTTGAAAAATTTGGGGTTATTACAGAGCGTAAATATTTATGACTTTGATACTTTGCGATAAAGGCACTGTATAAGCCGTTTATGTTTAGCTTCTACCCGTTCTGTAATACTCCTTTTTTTATTTATTTTGAACGAAAATTTATTTTAATTTTAGATATATTATACAGTTTTACACGTCCTGTCCGCCCACGATAAGACAGTGTTATAAATAAATCTGCGGGCAGAAAGGCTATGGATTTTATTATGAAAATTCTATGTATCGGAGATATTGTCAGCCGTATAGGACGCGATATGCTCTTTAAATATGTTGACGATATGAAATATCAGAAAGGTATTGACTTAGTTATCGCAAACGGTGAAAATGCCACCCACGGCAGAGGTCTTGCCCGCAACGCATATGACGAGCTTATTCGTGCAGGAATTGACGTTATCACTATGGGTAATCACACTTGGGATGCAAAAGAAGTTGTTGATATTATGCGTAACGAGGGAAATGTAATCCGTCCGGCGAATTACAATAAAAAGTGTCCGGGTGAGGGAAGTATCGTTTTTACCGCAAAAAACGGTGTTAAAGTCGGAGTTGTAAATCTTATCGGCAGAACATATCTTGACCCCGCAGACTCCCCTTTCGACGCTGCCGAACGCGAGGTTGCAAAATTAAAGAAATCAACCAATATTATAATAGTAGATTTTCATGCAGAGGCAACAAGCGAAAAACTTGCTATGGCATATTTCCTTGACGGCAAAGTTTCAGCCGTATTCGGAACGCACACACACGTTCAAACAGCCGATGAAGTCATTCTTCCGAAAGGTACGGGAAATATAACCGACCTTGGAATGACAGGTCCTCAAATATCGATACTCGGCAGAGAGAATAATGCAATAATAAAAAAATTTATTACAGGTATGCCTCAAAAGTTTGAAATTGCGAACGGAAAAGGACAATTTTGCGGTTGTATTTTTGACATTGACGAACAAAGCGGTTTGTGTACAGACATTGAAAGAATTTTTATTCGTGAAAAATAAGTCAAGTAAAAAAAGCACATCATTTTAGTTAAAATTTGATGTGTTTTTTTAGTGATTAATCCGAATTTATGTTTAGCTTTTATTGTTTATTGACTTTGATAATTCGGTGTGATATGATTATTTTATAATAGTTTAAGGGGAGATAAGTATGAAAAAAATTTTAGGAATGTTTCTTGCCGTATCAATCGTTTTGAGCGGAATAGTCGCATTCGCCGAAACAGCGTCACCTGCACCGACAGAAACACCGCAAGTAACAGTAGAGCCTACCGTTTCACCGGGAACAACGGTTGAGCCGACAGAAACAGCAGCAACAACACCGGCCGCAGAGCCGACAGTTAAGCCGACTTCAACGCCGACAATATCGGAGAACGAATTATCAACACAATTTGTTCTTAATATTGACATCACATCGCATAAGTACATAATACCTAATGACGTAACTGTCGAACTTTACAGCAGTTCCGATGAATTACTCGGTTCAATTACCGAAAACGTATCTCAGGATACTTCTTCGCTAAATCTTATATTCAACGTTCCGCAATATCGTATGGGCGAAAAATTCAAGGTAAAGCTCGTTTCGGGACTTCGTTCATTGAAATATTACGATAAAAAGATTGAGCCTGACGGCATTCTTGAAGTTCAGACGTACGGATATTTGAACGAAAACGGCGAATATGTACAAAATAACGGTTGTGCAATGAACGGTAATCCGAATTACGATAAAGAACTTTGTATGTATGTAAGCGGTAACTTTCTTCAAGACGTTTCACCGCGTGCAAGAATAGTTGACGGTGTCGCAATGATGCCTGTTCGTGCAATCGGTGAGGCAATGGGATTAAAGGTTACATACGATCCTAAATATGACAGCGTAGTTTGCAGCGTCGGTTCAGACCAAGTTATTTTTAACGCAAACAGTGCATATACAACGATTTTCGGAAACGATACATACGCACCTCACGCAACGGTTTATATCGAGGGTTCTCTATTTGTTCCTGTAAGAACGCTTGCCGAATCGTTTAATTCAAGTCTTGATGTTCTTGATTTCGACGACCACCTTGATATTATCATTGGTGAATCTCCTATAGTTAAAGAATATCGCAACAGAACACCTGTAAACAAGAACGGTATTACAAGCCGTACAAATTATCTTGTATGGGTTTCAAAGCACGAATATAAGGTAAGAGTATATCAAGGCTCACAATATAATTGGGAACTTCAAAAAGAATTTCCTTGTGCATTAGGTGCATGGAATACGCCTACAATCACAGGTCAATTTGAATATATCGAACGCACAGAATGGGATTATCCAAGCTACTATGTAGGTCCTGTACTTCGTTTCTATAACGGTTATGCACTTCATTCAACATTGCTTTACTATAACGGTACAGAATATGACGGACGTGTCGGCGTAAATATTTCTCACGGTTGTGTACGTCTTCACCCAAGCGATATTAACTGGATTGCAAATACAATTCCGTTCTATACAAGAATTTATATTACAGAATAATATCAAAAAAGCAAGCTGAAATCAGCTTGCTTTTTTATTAGCCGTTCACATAAAATTCTCCGACCATTTCAATCGCTTTAAATGCCTCAAGATAAAACGGTGTTGCCAAAATCCAGTCGTGAACCATTTTTTCACCCTCATAAAATTCCAGCTCCGTACCGTATGCCGCCATCAACTTTGTTTTTAACTTTCTGCAATCGGGATTTAAAATTTCATGAGTTCCTGTCAAAAGAAATATTTTACCGAGATTATCCATTCTTCCGAATATAGGTGAAAGCACAGGATTTTTAGCGTCACCGTTTCCAATATATCTCTCCGCCGCATGGTACAGGCAATCCATCGTCAAAAGCGGATCGCGTTCCGCCGCCTCCCCTATTTTCGGATTGCTCATAGTCAAGTCAACCCATGGTGACATTAAAACTGTCTTTTTCGGAAACGGTATTATTTTTTCATCACGCAATATCTGCAAAACTGCCAAAGCCAATCCACCGCCTGCACTGTCACCGAACAAATAAAATTCATCACCGTAATTTTTAATTGTAATCTCTCTGTATGCTTTCATTACGATTTCGTGTGTTTTTTCATATGTATGCTCGGGTGCAAGCGGATAGTCTATAAAAGTCACTTTTAATCCGTACATTTTCACAAGTTCTTCAATAATTCTTCTGTGAGATGCTGTCGCCTCTGCGACATATCCTCCGCCATGCAAAAATATAACGTGTCCCCCGTTTGTTTTTTTGCCGCTTACTGTTATAACATTAAAGCCGTCCACATTCCATTCATCTGTTATAAACCCTTTAAATTTATCTGCCCTCAATTCACCGTTGTTTCTTTCGGGATTGTCGAAATTCTTTTTTATGTTCTCCGACATTTTCATCGTTTCTGCACCGTTTAATATTAAGTCCGCCAATAATTTCATATAATATCTCCATAAGTGTTTTTGTTTAGTATACATTTTATAAGTGATTTTGTCAAGAGAATGTTTAGTGTCCCCATAAAATCAAGGCGACCAATGATCGCCCCTACGAATTTCAATAATTATCGACTAAATATTTGTAGGAGCGGTCATTGGCCGCTCACAAGGTTTATTTATATTTACCGCATATCAAAAGGGACACTAAATTTTAGTGTCCCTTTTACCTAACAATCTTTCTTTTGATATTCCTTAATCAACAATGCACGAACATAACCTCGCGACTTATCTGTCGAATCAATATAAAATCCTCTGCCGTAATAAAAACGAATAAGCGATGTAATCTTTGAGCCTGTATGCAACTGAATTTGAGTTACACCCTTTTTAACCATAATTTTATCAACAAGATTCATTATTGATTTACCGATACCGTTATTTTGACTTGTAACCTTTACCGCAAAACGTGACAAATATGCGGTTTTATCGGGAAATACCTCTACTCTCACACTGCCGACAGGTTCGCCGTCAGACAATGCAAGCAATACAACTTTTGTATCTATATCTTTTTTCACATCATTATACGATTCTTCAAGTGCCGCAAGCTTTTCAACGCCTGACATCTGCTGATATTTAACAAATGCCTCACGCGTGATATTCATAATTGCAGGTATATCATCATAATTAGCCAAACGCACTTGAAATAATGACTGATAATCACTTTCCATTACTATAACCTCCGATTATCCCATCAATGTTGCCATAACTGCTTTTTGAGCATGAAGTCTGTTTTCAGCCTCGTCAAAAATAACAGATTGAGGTCCGTCTATAACTTCTTCTGTAACTTCAAAACCGCGATATGCAGGCAAGCAGTGCATAAATACAGCGTCATCTGCGGCATTCTTGAACAATTCACCGTTTACTTGATACGGCATAAATATCTTTTGTCTTTCTGCCTTTTCAGCCTCTTGTCCCATTGATACCCATGTATCTGTATAAACTACATCTGCATTTTTGATTGCCTCAACCGGATCTGTTGTCAAAATTAATTCTTTTCCCGACTTCTTGAAGTCGTCCTTTGCGTTTGCAACCACTTCCGCGTCACACTGATAATTTTCAGGTGTTGCGATCGCACAGTCCATACCTGCCTTTGCACAGCCGTACATAAGCGAATGTGCCATATTATTACCGTCACCGATATATGCAAGTTTCAAGCCTTCAAGCTTGCCCTTATGCTCATATGTTGTCATAAGGTCTGCAAGCACCTGACATGGGTGAAGCAAGTCTGTAAGTGCGTTGATTACAGGAATATTTGCATATTCTGCAAGGTCCAAAACATCTTGATGTGCGTAAGTACGAATCATAATACCGTCAAGCATTCTTTCCAAAACCTTTGCAGTATCGTAAATTGATTCGCCGCGTCCAAGCTGAATGTCGTTTGACGATAAGAACAACGGATAACCGCCAAGTTGAGTCATACCCACTTCAAATGATACTCTTGTTCTTGTTGATGATTTTGTGAATATCATACCAAGTGTTTTACCCTTTAAAATATGATGTTCAATTCCGCTTTTCTGTTCCTTTTTTAATTTTAAACCAAGCTCCAAAAGTCCTTTTACTTCTTCTGAAGTTAAATCGTGTAAACTGATTAAATCTTTCATTTTATAATTCCTCCAATATACTGCTTAATGTATTAATAAACAAGTCGATGTCTGTTTCTTTTATAATTAACGGCGGTGCAATTCTGATTGTGTTGCCGCCGCAAAGGCTTGTAAGCATTTTATTTTCAAACAACTTATTAAATACAGTCTTGGCTATGCTGTCCTCCAACTGAATACCAATCAAAAGACCTGCATTTCTGACATCTGTAATTTTATCCGAATATTTATTTTGAAGTTCTGTAAGTTTTTCTTTAAAATACTTACCCATCTTACCTGCATTTTCAACAAGATGTTCCTTTTCAAAAATATCAAACACAGCCAATCCAGCTGCCGTTGCGAACGGATTACCGCCGAATGTTGTTCCGTGGTCACCCGGTTCAAATGCAGACGCAACCTTTTTGCCCGCACATACCGCGCCAATCGGAATACCGCCGCCAAGTGCCTTTGCCGAAGTGAAAATATCCGGTTCAACGCCGTACATTTGATGTGCAAAAAGATAACCTGTTCTGCCCATACCGGTCTGTACTTCGTCAAAAATAAGAATAATATCTTTCTCGTCGCATAGCTTTCTAAGCTTTTCAACGTATTCCTTATCCATCGGATGAACTCCGCTTTCACCTTGAATAAGTTCAATCATAATTGCCGCAGTTTTATCAGTAACCGCGTCCTCAATCGCTTTAAAATTATTAGGCTCAACCTGCTTGAAACCCGGTGTCAATGGTCTGTACGGCTTTTGATATTTTTCCTGACCTGTAGCTGCAACGGTTGCAAGAGTTCTGCCGTGGAATGACTTATCAAGCGTGATTATCTCATACTTATCCAAACCTTTTTTATAATAATAAATCTTTGCAAGTTTGAATGCACCCTCATTGGCCTCTGCACCGCTGTTTGCGAAAAACGCTTTTTCCGCACAAGTATTTTCAACAAGCTTTTGTGCAAGCTTTGCTTGATTTTCTATATAATAAAGACTTGATGTATGCACTACTTTATCAAGTTGATTTTTAAGTGCGTTTATAAAATCTTTGTGTCCGTGACCCAACGCATTTACGGCAATTCCGCCAAGAAAATCGTAATATGTATTACCCTTGTCGTCAAACAGTTTCATTCCCTCACCCTTTTCAAAGCATACAGGAAGTCTGTCGCCGAAAGTATTCAAATAATATTTTTTATCTAATTGTATAACTTCATCAAGCATTACTAACCCTCCAAAATTTCAAATACGTTTATGATTATACTCCTTTTTGAATAAAAATGCAAGTCTTTTTGACAAAAAAGTTTAAATCATATAAAAACAGTGCATAAATATTCATTGCGTATGAATATTTATGCACTGTACTGAATAATTAATCAGTTTTAATCATATAAATTCATCTATTGCGTCCTCGTAATCGTCAAGAGAATGTGCGCCGACAATCTTCTTAACAGGTTTGCCGTCTATAAATAAAATTACAGTCGGTATTGAAACAATAGCATTTTGAGCGGCAAGCTCGCCTTGATCGTCAACATTAACCTTGCACACCTTGACTTTACCGTTGTATTCCTCTGCAATTTGAGAGATTATAGGCGCAACCATTTTGCAAGGTCCGCACCAAGAAGCCCAAAAGTCAACAAGCACAGGCATATTTGACTTTATAACTTCACCATCATAGTTTTCCTTTGTCAATTCGATTTCCATTTGTATTTCCTCCTCTATGAACTGTGTTATTTATATGACGGGATTGTTGTAAACACTCTGTTTACAGCACCGGATTCATACACGCTCTTTTCGGAAAATCCCGTTTCTGTGTGTGTATATTGCTTTATTGTTGTTCCCGCACCGGTGAAAACATATACATTTATATTTTTCGTACCGTTGTCGTTTTCGGCAACATCGTAATAAACACTTCCGTTACTTACATTTTGGTCAAACAATGTATAATATCCGCCGTTACCGTCCGATACTTCAAGCACCCACTTTTGACTGTCGTCCCAAATAAATTCATCACCGTCTTTTTGTGCGGAAGTGTATAATGTAAGTGCACCGTTATCGGTTGTGTTGCTCGATGATTCAACTGTACTCCACGTTGAATCAACTGCTGACTCATTCGATTTATTTATTATTCTTACATCCTCTTTCGGTTCAGGCACATCTTCCGACGGCTTACTCTCAGGTTCAGCACTTTCTGAAGGCTCATTGCTCTCTTTCGGCATATCGAGAATATTTTTAGGCAGTGCCGATACGATACTGCTTTGTTTTGCTCTCTGCCCTGCCACATATCCGCCGCCGACAAGTATAACGGCAGCCAATATACAGCATATCGCTTTAATTACTTTCTTCATCCCTCTTCCTCCTTAATATCAACATATTTTTTATCAATCTTTTCACAAACCGCTCCTGCATTCGTCATATTGATTATTTCCGCAATAACTTTATCGGTCGTATCAATCGGACACGATATGATAAAAGTAACCTCATCTTCGTAAATAGTGTCCTCAAGCAAATATCCCTTAGTCATAATCTCATGTTGCATTTTTCCGAGCAAAGAATAATCAACTTTTACAGAAACTATATCGCAAAGCTTTCTTATAACTATTTCCGACTCAATCAGTCCCTGTTTTGCCGATGCTCCGTAAGTATGTACAAGTCCGCCCGTTCCGAGAAGTGTACCGCCGAAATAACGCGTAACCACCACAACCACATCAACTATCCCGGATTTACGGATTGCGTCAAGAACGGGCATTCCTGCCGTCCCCGACGGTTCGCCGTCATCACTGTAACGAAAAATATTATTTTCGTCAATCACATATGCGTAAACATTATGCGTTGCATCCGAATACTTTGAACGCATTTCATTCAAAAACGCAAGTGCGTCATCTTCATTGTCAACAGGTTTTACATTTGCGATAAATTTTGATTTTTTCTCTATAAGCAGTGACTGCGACTGCTTTTTTACCGTTTTGTATACGTCTTTTTTTGACATTTTACAAAATATACTCCCTTATTTTCTCATACATTTTAGCATCTACCATAAGCTCCATTACAGTGCCGTTTTCGCCATATTCTTCTGATATTACTTTTTGATTTTCATGAAGTTCATTCACAAGCGAACCTGCACTGTACGGTATGCAAGCCTTAATTTTCTGCTTTTTACCCGGTGCGGTGTCGGCTATCGCTTCAATCAATTTATCAATATTTGTTCTGTGCTTGGCACTTATATATACGCACTTGTCACTCTTTAAATTAGTTATCGGATAATCTTCAAGTCTGTCACACTTATTAAACACCGCCACAACCGGCTTACCGACCGCACCGATGTCAGACAAAACTTGTTCCACGACTGTGATTTGATTGTCCATTTCTTCCCCCGACGCATCAATGACGTGTAAAAGCACATCTGCCACAACCGCTTCTTCAAGTGTTGATTTAAAAGCCTCAATAAGATGGTGCGGAAGTTTTCTTATAAAACCAACAGTATCGACAAGTAATATTTTTCTGTTATCGTCAAGTGTTATCGCTCTTGATGTAGGGTCAAGCGTTGCGAAAAGTTTATCTTCCGCAAACACCTGTGCGTCTGTAAGCGTGTTTAAAAGCGTTGATTTGCCTGCGTTCGTGTAACCCACAAGTGCCGCAGTTATAACACCGTCTTTCTTGCGTCTGTCCCGAATAAGTCCGCGATGTTTTTTCAGTTCCTTGATTTCTTCTTCAAGTGCCGAAATTCTTCGTCTTATATGACGTCTGTCACTTTCAAGACGCGTTTCACCCGGACCTCTTGTGCCTATTCCCGCACCTGTACGGCTCATTTCCACACCGAAACCGCGAAGTCGCGGCAAGCGGTATTTAAGCTGTGCAAGTTCAACTTGAAGTTTACCCTCGCCGCTTTTTGCACGCATTGCGAAAATATCAAGTATAAGCATAGAACGGTCAAGCACTTTTATTTCAAGAAAATCACTTATATTTCTCATTTGTACAGGCGAAAGCTCATCATCAAACACAACCATATCGGCATTAAGCGTTTCTATGGCAATTTTGAGTTCATCAAGTTTGCCCTCGCCCATATACGTTGCACTTTCCAAATCAGCCTTGTTTTGAATCATTTCACCCACAACAATACCGCCTGCCGTTTTCACCAATTCGCCAAGCTCATGTATTGATTCTTCAGTTGTATCCCAAAGTGCGTCACGCATACCGCGATGTACACCCGCTAAAATTACACGTTCCTGTTTTTGCTCGTTATACTCCATATTTACCTCGCTTTTTGTTTCTATATATTCAGTATAACAAAAAAATCGTTTTTAGTATACCCTTTTGGTGAAAAATTCAAAAAATTTTAATATTATAAATAAAAAATATCGGTATGATTTTTTCCATACCGATATTTTAAGTTATATCGTGTGTTTTATATTTGCCACCCCTCAGTCGGCTACGCCGACAGCTCCCCTCTATGGGAGCCGAAAGTCTCACCTTGAGGAGAGGTGGCACATAGTGCCGGAGTGGTGGTTTTAATTTTATATTTACTCGGGCGACCAATGATCGCCCCTACGGATTTATTGTATACGCAAACAGACGATTTATGCTTTTTCATATTTGCCACCCCTCAGTCGGCTACGCTGACAGCCCCTCTATGGGAGCCGAAAGTCTCTCCTTGAGGAGAGGTGGCACATAGTGCCGGAGGGGTGGCTATCTTTTAACATATTTTTGAATGCAAATTTTAATTGATTCGCTCATAATTTCGGTACACTTTTTAAGTGACATACCAATACTGCCTGCTGCCCAATCCTCAATAACCGAAACATAACCGCCGATAAACAATCTCAAATTCATTTCAAACGATTCTTTATCGCTGATATACGAAGCTTCGGACGCATCACGCATACACTTTTCAATAACTATATCGCGAAGTCTTTTAAGAAACTTATCCGCACCGTCTGTATTCAAGAGCATTTTATACATTTCCTCGTCGTCCTCAATAAATTCACGAACGTGATTCATAATATCATACGGATCTTCAAGAACACTCTTAATTGCGTTTTTATTTATCGAACCGAACAGTTCATTTATAACGTCCGTCTGAATTTTTTCGCGAACATCGTCAGCCGTTTTGAAATGTGCGTAAAATGTACTTCTGTTAAGATCAGCCGTATTGACAATATCGGTAACGGTTATCTTCTTATTCTTTTGCATAAGTTCGACATACGCATGGACAATCGCTTTTTCAGAACGTGTAAAATTCCTATACGTTTTCTTTTTCTTTACTTCTTCCATGTTTTTTTATCCTCCTAAGCACAATGAACACAGCCATCAGCAAAACAGCCGTTCCCCCACAAATCACAATCGGTACAATCGGCGATATTTTCTTATAAAGCAATACATATTTACAAGGTTTTGCCGTTTCAAAAACCGCATAACTGCCGTCAATCGTACAATCAACCATACTCCATTTACCGTCAATCTGTACTGCAATCTTTGCAGCCTTTTTCTTATCATCACGAATATGTACTTTTATAACATCATAAGCATCTTTACTTAATGTAAATGAGTATGTCTTACCGTTTTTGTAGCCGTCAAAAACGTGGTCAACATCTTCCTCTTTGAGCGACAATGTTGTATTATCCGCAAATACGCTTTCGGCAAGCATTAACGGCGGTTCTTCGCCTGATGAAATAGTCGTTGTTGCCTTGTTGTATTCTGCCGAAAATGTAGTGTGACGTATGATAGGACTTTTCACGTCCTTATCCCACATCGGAACTTCACTGCCGTCAGCGGTAAGCTTTGGTATATCGCTGTCATTTAATACAGTACCGTAATCAACTGTCATTGACTTCAATTCTTTATCTTTATCCTTGAATATAACATTGAAATGAAATCTTGAAAGTTCTGTTGACTTTGACTGCAAAATCGCACCTATACTCTCGGCGTCATTTTGAGCCAAACTCTTTATTTGCGGAAGGAATTTATCTCCGTCCGCCATATAGAAATTACCGTTATCCAAAAGCGGCATACGGCTCGGGAAACTGCCGTCAGACGTTGTCATATCGTCAGGCTTGACAGCCTCTGCTCTGCCCTCAAGATTCATTCCGCTTATACCTGAAAGTCCCTCATCAATAAAATAACAACCCGTAACGTCACCGTCAACAAATCCCACTATTGCACCGGCATCATCTTTTTTACCGTCCAATCTCGGAAGCGAATATGACGTATTAATATTTTTAGCCGAGCCGGCAATACCGCCGATATGGTCGTTACCGTCAACATCATTTATCGCAATACAATTATCTATATTTCCGCTTGTATATCCTGCCGTACCACCGCTGTAACTGCCGTCATTTACAGTAATTTCGCCTGTTGTAAGCGAATTTTTTATATCGCCTATATCACTCTTACCGCAAATACCGCCCGCATATTTCGATTCTGCGGTTACATTACCGAAACTTATACAAGAATCAATTACAGCTTTCAAAACAGAATCGGAATTTACTTTAGTGCCGTCAGGCAAAGTAAGGTTTTCACCGGAACGAACTATCGACTCAAAGCCGACACATCCGACTACACCGCCTGTCGATTCGGTTCCGTCTACGGTACCGTTATTTATACAATATTTCACAAGTGCCGTATCGGCATTTTCATCACCGATAAGTCTTGGCAATGAAATATCCGTACTCTTCAAATCACTTATTGCAGTTTTTTCATCATCTGTTTCCGCCGCTTTAGCCGTTGTGAACAACATATCCTTTAGCATACCGACAACAGACGGTTCAACGTCATAACTGCTGTCAAGCTCACCGTCAGGTGTTACGTTGTAGCCCGGATCAATATCGTCCTCAGATTTTACACTTTCCGAAGAAGTATCATTATTGCTGTTGCTTCCACCGCTGTTACCGCCACTACCGCCATTGCTTGGCGTTTCCGTAGGTCTTGTCATAGGACCTAATGTAGGCAACGGCTTTAATGTAGGAAGTGTTGAGCCCAACTTATCAAGTACGTCTTTAAATGATTTAATTGTATCTTTTAAGCCTTTCAATTCCTTGCTCATATTCAAAACAAGGTTGTCAAGATTCTCCATTGTATCACTGACCGAATCACCGACATCACCCGATACATATTTAAGCTGTCTTAAAAGTTTCTTCAATTCTTCATTTGTATCGTCAAGATTATCAATTACATCATCAATATCTTTTTCCATCTTGTCAAGACGATTTGAAAGTTTGTCTTTTGAATCGTCAACATCATCTTTGCCCTTATCAAGCGAATCGTTCAAATTGTCGATAAGGTCTGACAATTCATCACCCTTGCCGTCAAATTCGTCAAGGAAATCATCAAGCGATTCAAGAGAAGTATTAAGCGAATCACTCACATCTCTGATTGACTGCTTTGATTCGTCTGTGAACGAAGATATATCTCCTCTTGCTTGGTCAAGCGTATCTTTCAGCGAACCTGTCACATTACTGTCAGACGCTGAATTTACCGCATTTGTTATACTGTCCATCATATTGACGGCTGAATCCGTAAGAACGTCAAGCCTTGAACGTGTATTATTTTTCGCGTCACCCAAGCCTAAAAGCGACATAAGTCCCGATACATCATTTGAACCTGTCAACAGTTTCAAACCGTATTCAATCAACTTTGTTCTTGCACTTGAAATATCGTTTTGGAATGTATCTATATCTTTTTCTATTGCCGCTTTTGCACTCTGATAAGACAAGTCAATATCTGTATACGGTTCAAATCGACCGACTACACCGCCGACACTTCTTCTTCCCTGAACAGCGGCATTATTGATACATTCTCTTACTTCACCGCTTTGTGTACCGACTATACCGCCGATATTGTCGCCGAAACTTTCGCCGCCGACAGCGCCGTTATTTGTACAAATAACAACCGCACCCTCGTTATTACCGCAGATACCGCCGGCGTTTACCGTATTTTCGTTTGCGTCCGGACACACTTTTCCGTCATTTCTACTCAGCTTTATTCTGCCCTCATTGTAACCGACTATACCGCCTGTTTCACTGTCACCAACAACTGTAGCCAAATTTGCGGAAGAATCGACAACACCTGTCATTGCATTGTAGCCGACAAGTCCTCCGACCTGTTTCTGACCTTTGACATTTCCGCCGTATGAACAGTTTACGATTTTACCCTCGTTATAGCCGACAAGTCCGCCTGCACCTTTTGAGCCTTTATCAAAATTTTGAGTATTTATATCAGTCTTACTCAAAATCGAGGTGGCTTTTTGTCTAAAAATCGATTCCGTATCTGTTCCGACTGTAACCTTTATATCTCCTGTTATGTTCAAATCTCTGATCTGACCTTCTTTTGTCACTGAACAGAAAAGTCCTTTATTTGAACCCTCAAATGAAAGCTTGACATTCTTTATACTGTGACCGCCTCCCTCGAAAGTTCCGCAGAATACCTCCGCACTTTTTATTTCCACACCGTTTAAATCAATATCATTTTGTAATACGAACTTCTTATTTTTTGAATACTCGTCATATACGCACTTTTCAAAAAATTCTTTAAGGTCGTTCACTGTCGATATTGCAACAGTGTCGTCTGCCTGTACAATGCACATAGGTAATATGTTTAGCATTATAACAAGTGCAGTCAGAAAAGATATGATTTTATTGTTCTTCTTCGTTGTTCTCATTATCCTCATCCTCCTGCTTTTCATCTATTTTTATATTATCTTCCTTACTCTCTGTAAGCAACAAATCCTGTTGATTTCCAAGTTCGACTTTCGCGTCTATATCACCCTTTACCAAGCCGTAGAACACACCGTCCATAAAGCCTGAAACGTGACCTCTGACACGACCGTTGACGAACATAATGCCCGACATTTCTCTCTTTGCCGCCTTGTCTTTATCAGTCGCTTTTTTACCGAATGCGGTCTTTTCAATAAACTTATCGCACAGCAGTACAATTTGCGGAAGTACCATCATTACTATAACTATTGATATTAACGTTCCGCGTCCAAGTACCGTACCGAGTGCCGATATAATAGCATTTGTCGAAATCATACCTATTAGAAATCCCGCAAGTGTAAGGATTGAACCTGATGTAAGAATTGTCGGGAACGATTGGTTAAGCGCGGTTGCCGCCGCCTGTTTATTATCCATTGTTTCCTTTAATTCAAGGTATCTGTTCGTAAATACGATAGCATAGTCAATCGTAGCACCCATCTGAATTGAACTTACAACCAAGTATGCAAGGAAGTACAATCTCTGCCCTGTAAGGAACGGAATTGAGAAGTTAATCCACACACTTCCCTGTATCGCAAGTACCAAAAGTACAGGAACACCTGCCGAACGGAATGTGAACATCAGTATCAAAAGCAATGCCAAGATTGTGATAAGATTAATCTTATTATTGTCTCCGCCGAACGAATCACCCAAGTCACGGCTGTTTACGCTGTCGCTGACAAGCAAACATTCGTCATAATACTTTTCAACATCACTTCTGACGTCTTTAAGCATTTGATATGCCTCGTCACTTTCAATATCACATTTATATGTAAAGATTATTCTTGAATAATTATCGCTTTCAAGCTGGTCTTTCGCGTCTGTCAGCTTGTCGTAAAGGTCGTTAATATCATTCGTTTGATCCTCGTCAAGATTGATTACACCCAAATCCATCTTCTCGTGTACATACATAAACAAGTCGATTATAGGCACTTCATAATCATTTACGTCACCGAATATTGCACTGTATTCATCGTGTTCCGCGCCGTATGCCTGGAACAGAAGACAACACAAATCATAATCGATATTCATAAGCTTTGAAGTTTCTCTTGCGTTGATTTTTTCGGTAAGTATGTGGTCATCATCAAGCTCCGTATTTGCAAGACCCAAAGCCGAATTTATGCTCGGATTTTCCTCGACAAGCGATATAACTTTTGCCTCTCGGTCATAGTCACCTGACGGAACAATTACAGCAAGCTGATGATCCGTACCGAAAATTTCGTCAACCTTTCGTTTTGCGATTGAGTTTTCGGTAGGCTTTTTAAGCTGTTCGGCTGTGGCGTCAAAAGCATAGTTACTCATTGACGAAAGCACCGCACCGACTGCTATAATCGCAATAAATATGTAAGGCACAATGTTCTTTAATTTAATAACAACCTTACACCATTTCTCGATACTCGGCACAAAAGAACGGTGAGTTGTTTTATCAATCTTATCCGAAAATGCCAAAAGTAAACCGGGCATAATAAAGAACACCGTAACAAGACTGCATATGATACCTTTACAAAGTACCAAACCCATATCCATACCGATTCTAAGCTGCATTACCATAAGTGCGGCAAGACCTGCAAGTGTTGTAAGACTTGATGAACTGATTTCAAGGATAGCCTTTGAAAGTGCGGTTACTATCGCGTCATACGCATTCTTTGTCTGCTTTTCCTCCGCAAATCTGTGCGAAAGGATAATCGCATAGTCAATCGCCAGTGCCAACTGCAACACCACCGCAACCGACTTTGTAATAAACGAAATTTCACCGAGCAGATAGTTCGTACCCATATTCAAAAGTGCCGCCACACCGAATACTATAAGGAATATCGGCACTTCCATAAAGCTCTTTGACGTGAACAGCAAAACCGCTATAATTATCACAAGTGCTATACCCAAAATAACGGTCATTTCTTTTTCAAGCTGTTTAGAACTGTCGTCTATACTGTCGGAATAAGCATAGAAGTCATATCCGTCAAGCTGTGCTTTCAGATCATTGACAATTTCAAGTTCCCTGTCCAAATCGTCACGCACGCTAAGCGTAACCGTAAACAATGCCGCAGAATCTTTATAGTGGTCGTCGTCATTTTCAAACTCAACCTCTTTTACTCCGTCAACCTTTTCGAGTTTATCTTTCAGTTTTTCCGCTGTTTCGGTCGTTATGGTCGTAACCATTATTTTTTCCGTATCGTATGTAATAAACTCATCGTCCATTAAAGTAAGTCCGCGTCTTGTTTCCGTTTCTTCGGGAAGATATGAACTTATGTCGTTGTTTACCTGCACTTTCGGTATTGATATTACGCACAATACAAGTGCAAGTGCAAATATTAAATAGAATGCACGTCTTTTATCAACAATAAAAGTTGCTATTTTTACCATTAAATTATTGTCTTTTCGACTATCATTTTTCACATCATTTTTCTTCATATATTTACATCTCCGAAAACATTAATCTCATCAATACATATTATAAATTCCGTCACTTTGTACGTCAACAGTCAATTTTCATATCGGTGTTTATTTTCCGACACTTACAAATAACTTTGTATCTATTTCTACAATTTTTGTCACTTTGCCCAAAACAAATTAATTTAAAACAATGTTTTTGTATAAAAGAAAAAGGACGTTTTATCGTCCCATTCTTACTTTATGTCTGTTACACATTTTCCGTCTATAAACGTCATAACACATTCAGACTCAAATCTTGTCGGCAAATCTGTAAACACTGCAATATCGGCGTCTTTACCGACTTCAAGCGTACCCACTCTGTCGTCAATCCAACAGTTTTTTGCCGCTGTGGAGGTTATCGCTTTCAGTGCTTTTTCTTCGTCCATACCGTGCTTAACCGCCATAACCGCACAAAGCGACAGATTTTCAATCGTAATTTCGGGGTGGTCTGTTATTATCGCAACGTCAATACCTCTGTCCGAAAGATTTTTATATGTATCAAAGGTTAAGTTTTTAAGCTCCGGTTTACTTCTGTCCGAAAGTGTCGGACCAAGCATTACAGGTAATTTTTCACGTTCCAAAATCGGTGCTATTCTGTCACCGTCCGAGCAATGTTCAAGCGTAACGCAAATATCAAATTCTTTGCCCAATCTGATTGCACTGCAAATATCGTCTGCCCTGTGTGCATGAATTTTAACAGGTATCTGTTTTTTGAGTACAGGTATCATTGCGTCAAGCTTTATGTCGAATTCAGGCTTGTCGTGCTCTTCGCTGTTTTCATTATATGCGTCAAGCTGATTCATATAATCTCTTGATTTTATAAGCAATTCGCGTATCAATGCCATTGTTCCCATACGCGTAACAGGTGCCTCGTCCTTTTCATTGTACACGCATTTTGGGTTTTCACCAAGTGCAAATTTCATTGCAACAGGTGTTTTAATAATCATATCATCTACGCATATTCCGTACGTCTTAACCGCCGCAAACTGTCCGCCCACAGGGTTTGCACTGCCCGGTCCTGTTACAACGGTTGTAACACCTGCGTTATACGCGTCTTTAAACCCACGGTCAAACGGATTTATTCCGTCAATCGCACGAAGGTGCGGCATTATCGGGTCGCTGTCCTCGTTACCGTCATCACCCTCAAATCCAAGCGAATCTTCAAACATTCCGACATGACAATGTGCGTCAATCAGTCCTGGCATAACGATTTTACCCTCTGCATCAATAATCTTATCCGCCTCAAATGCTTTATCTTCACCTACATACTGTATTTTTTCATCAAACAATATACAGCCGTTCTTGTACTTTTTGCCCGTCATTGTTACTATTTCGGCATTTTTTATAAGTGTCTTCATAGTTTTATCCTTTTACCTTTTATATGCTTTTAATCCCGAGTTCATTCACATAATTAACCGCACTTGTCGCGGCGATTGCACCGTCTGCCGCCGCTGTTATAACCTGTCTTAACGGTGATACTCTTACGTCACCTGCGACAAATATACCTTTTATGTTAGTCGCAAGGTACATATCCGTCTTGACAAATCCGTGCTGACAACATTCAACCCCGCAATCTTTTGCAAGATCGGACGACGGCTTTACGCCTATTGCAACAATCGCACCCGATACGTTCAAAATACTCTTTTCGTCTGTTACAGTGTTTCTAATATCAACACCTTCAAGCATATTCGAGCCTACGAATTTATCAACTACGGTATCTGTAAGCACGGTTATTTTGCCGTTTCTTTTTACGTTTTCAACCATTGTAGCCGCCGCTCTGAACTTCTTGCTTCTGTTTATGACATAGACTTTACGGCAAAATCCCGCAAGATACAATGCGTCCTCCATAGCCGTATTTCCGCCGCCTACAACGCACACGTCCTTATCCTTAAAAAACGCACCGTCACAAGTCGCACAATACGAAACACCTGCACCGGTAAACTGTTCTTCACCGTCCGCACCGAGCGTTTTTGGTACTGCACCTGTTGCAAAAATTATTGACTTTACCATATAAGTATTTCTTCTTGTGTGAATAACCTTTATGCCGTATTCGGCATTTTCGATTGACTTAACATTTTCCGAAACAAATGTTGCGCCAAATTTTCTTGCGTGTTCTTCGATTGCTTTTGAAAGTTCTTCACCTGTCGGATTGTTTGCAAATCCCGGATAATTGTCTATTTCATATGTTTTTATTGCTTGACCGCCGTATGCGATTTTTTCGATTACAAGCGTTTTCATACCGCCTCTTGCGGCGTATATGGCAGCTGACATTCCGGCAGGACCTCCGCCGATTATTGCAACATCATATATCATTATTTATCGTCCTCTTTCTCTTTTTCATTTACATATGCTTCAATAATATATCTTGGACGGCGTTTAACTTCTTTATACAATTTACCGATATACTCGCCTATAAGTCCGACAGACAAAAGCTGTACACCGCCTATAAACCATATCGAAACCATAAGTGACGCCCAGCCTGCACCTGTGTGACCTATAATTTTCTGCACAAGTGCGTATATCGCCATAATGAACGCAAACACGCACACAATCGCACCGAATGCCGAAATCATTCTGATTGGGCTTATGCTGAATGAAGTTATACCGTCAAACGCAAATGAAAGCATTTTCTTTAACGGATATTTTGACTCGCCCGCAAAGCGTTCGTTTCTGTCGTAATACACATTCGTTGAGCGATAGCCGACAAGCGGAACCATTCCTCTTAGGAACAGATTTCTCTCAGGGAATTGTGCCAATCCGTCAAGCGCACGTTTGCTCATCAATCTGTAATCCGCGTGATTGAATACAATATTAACGCCCATAAACTGCATTAATTTATAAAATCCTACCGCCGTTGTGCGTTTAAAGAATGTATCGGTATCACGTTTGTTTCTTACACCGTAAACAACGTCATATCCGTCAATGAAGTTTCTCACCATATCAGGTATTACGTGTATATCGTCCTGCAAGTCCGCATCAATGGATATTGCACAGTCGCAGTCATCTTTAACTGTCATAAGACCGCCGAAAAGTGCATTTTGATGTCCAGCATTCTTGGCAAGCTTTATTCCCGATATTTCTGTATGAGCCTTAGTCAGTTCATCTATTATGCTCCATGTTTTATCTTTAGAACCGTCATCTACAAAAACGATTCTGCTGTTGTCATTTATAAGTCCGTCATTTTTCATTTCACCGAATAATTCAAGCATTTGCTTGGATGTTTCGTGCAAAACAGCTTCTTCATTATAGCACGGTACCACTACATACAAATTGACACTCTTACTCATCGCTATATCTCCTTTGTAAATTACAATAATATATATACGCCTTTATTATATAACATTTTCTTTGTATAAACAAGTATATTTTATTAAGTTTACTTTACATTATGAATTTCCTACTACAAAAATTATTTTGCATATGATATACTTTATGCGATATATCTTAAATATAAAGGAGGTCTTGGCAATATGTATAAAACTACTTTTGCAGAACTAAAAACAAGAGCTAAAGACGTTTTAAAGTCAAACTACTGGTATTCATTCGGAGTATGTATATTGGTTTCACTTATCACATCACTCGGAACTTCGGTTGCTACGGTGACTAATATGGTTAATTCGGACGCCGGTTCGGCAGGTACATCAATATCAGCCGTACTTCAAATATTAATCACTCTTTTTGTCACATTTCCTCTAAGCGTGGGATCGTGCAGATTTTTCATAAAGGCAACTGTCAACGCACCTAATGTATACGATTTGTTTTTCCCTTATAAAAACAATCTCGGCAACGTAATCGGTATTAATGTGTTTGTTGCGATTTATACATTTTTATGGTCGCTGTTGTTCATCATACCGGGAATTATCAAATCATTCCAATACTCAATGATTCCTTATATCCTTGCCGAAAATCCGGCTATGGACAGACGCAGAGCATTTGAAGTTACAAAATCGCTTACCGACGGAAACAAAGGCAGAATATTTTTATTCTCACTTTCGTTTTTCGGTTGGATAATTCTAAGCTGTATTACATTCGGTATAGGATTTTTGTTCCTTGAGCCGTATATATCGGCATCATTTACTCAGCTTTACTTTGATTTAAAAGCTGAGGCAATCGCAAAAGGCACTGTAACGCCTGAAGAATTTACTTATAATATTTAGGACTTGATAATATGGAAAATATAGAACGAATGAAACCTTCTCAAACGTATGAAGTAATGGATTTATGGCTGCGAACAACAATTCATTCAAATTCATTTGTTGAAGAAAACTTTTGGGAAACACATTACGATTTTGTAAAAGAAAAATACATAAACGGCAAAGAAAATTTTGTTTACATCATTGACGGCAAGATTGTCGCTTTTACCGGTGTGACGGAGGATAACAGAATAACGGGGCTTTTCGTCGATCCAGAATATCAAAACAAAGGTATCGGAACGGCACTTATAAATTTCCTGAAATCGGAGTACAATATGCTCCACATACCTATTTACGCAAGAAACAGAAAGGCTCTTGCATTCGCAACCCGTACCGGCTTTATCATTGACGGTGCACTTCGCCACGAACATAACGGAGAAGTGATGTACACTATGCTGTGGAATATGTAAGAAAAATCGACTCAAAGTCAAAAAGTCTAAATCAATTTGCACTGTATCGGCAAAATTATCCGTTACAGTGTATTTTTTTATGTTGAGATATTGCAAATCGTAAAGGTTTGTGATAAAATTATATACAGTAAAATATTTTAGGAGGTTTTTTTCCAATGTTAAAAGAAGATGTGCTTAAAAAGCTAACTGACTGCGGTCTTGTTGCAGTTGTAAGAGCTAACAATGCTGAAGAAGCAATTAAAATTTCAGACGCTTGCCTTGCAGGCGGTTGTACAGGTATCGAACTTACATTTACAGTTCCGGGTGCCGACAAGGTTATTGCTGCTTTGGCTGAAAAATATTCAAACGGCGAAATGATGCTTGGTGCAGGTACTGTTCTTGATCCTGAAACAGCAAGAATGGCTATCTTGGCAGGTGCAAACTTTATCGTAAGCCCTGCTTTCAATGCAGAAACAGCTAAGCTTTGTAACCGTTACAGAGTACCTTATATGCCTGGTTGTGCTACAATTACAGAAGTTATCACAGCTATGGAGGCAGGTGCTGACATCGTTAAGATATTCCCTGCAGATCTATACGGTCCTAAGATTATAAAGGATATTAAGGGTCCTCTTCCTCAGGCTCAAATGATGCCTACAGGCGGCGTTGACAAGGATAACGTTGCTGATTGGATTAAGGCAGGCGTTGTTGCAGTAGGTGCAGGTTCATCACTTACAAAGGGTGCTAAGACAGGCGACTACAACGCAATTACCGAAACAGCTAAAGAATTTATTGCAAATATCAAGGCTGCAAGAGCAGAACTTAACAAGTAATTTATAATTAAAGGAGATTTATATAATGGCAAAAGTTGTTACAATGGGTGAAATCATGCTTAGACTTTCAACCCCTGGAAATCAAAAATATATTCAAGCTACACAGTTTGACATAAACTACGGCGGCGGCGAAGCAAACGTTGCAGTTTCACTTGCAAACTACGGTCACGACGCTGAATTTGTTACAAAAGTTCCTGAAAACCCAATCGGCGCTTGCGCAGTTGCGGCACTAAGAAAATACGGTGTTGAAACAAAGCACATTGCTAAGGGCGGCGACAGACTTGGTATCTACTTCCTTGAAACAGGTGCGTCAATGAGACCTTCAAACGTTACATATGACAGAGCTAACTCATCAATCGCAACAGCAAGCATTTCTGATTTCGATTTTGACGAAATCTTTGAAGGTGCTGACTGGTTCCACTTCACAGGTATTACACCTGCTGTTTCAGACGCTGCCGCTGAACTTACAGAGGCTGCTTGTAAAGCTGCTAAGGCTCACGGTGTAACAGTTTCTTGTGACCTTAACTTCAGAAAGAAGCTTTGGACAAGCGAAAAGGCTCAAAAGGTTATGTCAAACCTTATGCAATATGTTGATGTTTGTATCGGTAACGAAGAAGATGCAGATAAAGTTCTTGGTTTCAAGCCTGAAAACACAGACGTAACAAGCGGTGAACTTAACCTTGCAGGTTACGAAAGCATTTTCAAGCAGATGGTTGCTAAGTTCGGATTTAAGTATGTTATTTCATCACTTAGAGTTTCTAAGTCAGCTTCTGATAACGGTTGGTCAGCTTGCATTTACTCAAGTGAAGATGATGAATTCTATCATTCAAGAGAATACAGAATTCGTCCAATCGTTGACCGTGTAGGCGGCGGCGATAGCTTTGCCGGCGGTACAATCTGCGGTTTTGTTGACGGTAAGAACTTCAAGGACGCTCTTGAATTCGGTGTTGCGGCATCAGCTCTTAAGCACACAATCCCTGGTGACTTTAACCTTGTTACAAGAGAAGAAGTTGAAACTCTTGCAGGCGGCGACGGCTCAGGTCGTGTACAAAGATAAGTTTTTAAGTATACAAAAAACGGCATTCGATAATGCCGTTTTTTTGTGCGCTCATTTACATTTGTATTTCGTTTTGTATACTTTGTGGAATTTTGTATTTCTTTGTTATATAATATCACTGTCGGATCATTCCGATATAGGTAAGACCTCTTAACGGTGTTTTCACCGGCGGTTATACTCTCTTTTATATTCACAGGCTGTTATGCTGAGTTTATGAAAGGAGGAATGCTTATGAAAAGTAAGCATATTGCTACATATGGCGAAGAAATTGCTCACAGCAATTTTAGAAATTATCATATTTTTGATAATTTTCTCTATAAAAGCACAATAACCGCCCTCCTACCAAGATTGCGGTTATTGTAATAACTAATTTCAGGGTATAACCGTTTGAGGTCTTACCTTTTTTCTATATTTATTATATATCTATTCATTCATTTTGTCAACACTGCAAACAACTTTATATCAAGCTGATTTGTTCGCCACCATATTTATCTTCATACTTATTCAAATACTCAAAGCATTCATTCACATCACACATAATACCGTTTTTAATACATTCGCTTTTATAAATCATATTAAGTTGTCTGCTGTTCGGAGATGAAAGCTGATAGCTGTTTCCGTACATTCTGATATATTTTTCTTTCAGTCCCGGAAAATGTTCATCGAGTTTTTTATAGAAATACTCTCTATTACCGTCACGCAACGTAACACCCATATCAAAATTAATAATCCCCTTCACTTTTGCTCTGACACAATAATCAAGTATTCCCCTAATATTTTCTTCGGTATCATTTATAAAAGGCAATATCGGGCAAAGCCACACAACAGTCGGTATACCGTTATCATGCAATATTTCAAGTGCACGAAATCTCTCATATGTAGTTTCAACATTCGGCTCAACAATGCGGCACAAATCCTCATCATATGTGGTAAGCGTCATCTGTACGACACATTTTGATTTTTCATTTATCTTCTTTAACAAATCAAGATCACGAAGAACTTTTGTCGATTTAGTAATCATTGTCACACCGAAACCATACCTTTCAATCACTTCAAGACACTTTCGCATATTACCGAGTTTTTCTTCTATTGGCATATACGGATCAGACATTGCACCTGTTCCAATCATACACTTGTTTCTCTTTCTTCTGAGTGTATTTTCCAACAATCCCACCGCATTAGCCTTAACTTCAATATCTTCAAATTTATGATTCATCTGATAACACAAACTTCTTGAATCACAATAAATACACCCATGCAAGCAACCTCTGTATATATTCATTCCGTTTTTCGCCGATAAAATCCCTTTAACATTTACTTTGTGCATACATTCCACCCTTTAGCATTATTATACTATTATATCACTTTTAATATTTCCGCACAAGAAAAAAAGTCGGTTACCCGACTTTATATATAAACTGTAATCGGCGAGAATGGGAAAACCGAAAACAGATTATAATCTTTTATGTTCGCCTGTAATAGAGAACTGCACCCACTCGGCGATATTAACCGCATGGTCGCCGATTCTTTCAAAATACTTTGCAACCATAAGCATATCAAGTACTTCGGAAGTCCCCTCATCTTTTTTAATAATATCCACAAGGTCGTTGACGATTTCTTCAAACAATGCGTCAACAACATCATCATTATGAGAAACTTCTTCTGCAATAAGCAAATCCTTTTTAATAAACGCCTCAACGCTCTTATTGACCATATCAATAGTTGCCGCCGCCATACGTTGAATATGCTTTGATTTTTTCAACATCTTCTTTTTCGCGGTTGCCGCGATTTCGGCTATATCCTCCGCCTGATCGCCGATACGTTCCATATCTGTTATCATTTTAAGTGCGGCTGAAATAAGTCTTAAATCACTTGCAACAGGCTGTTGAGTCAAAAGCAATTTCAAAGAAAGACTTTCAATCTCACGTTCTTTATTATCTATCGACTTTTCATAGTCATACGCTTTATTTATCGAATGTTCGTCACCGTCAAGTGCCTTTACCGCATTTGCGATTGCACTTTCAATAAGTCCGCCCATTGTAGTAAGTTCTTCATTGAGAAGCGCCAACTGTCTTTCAAATTCATCTCTCATTATCCAAACCTCCCTGTTATGTAATCTTCGGTTCTTTTATCTTTTGGTTTTGAGAAAATCTTTTGTGTATCGTCAAATTCCACTGCCTCACCAAGCAAGAAAAATGCTGTTTTATCCGAAACTCTTGCGGCTTGCTGCATATTGTGCGTAACCATAATTATAGTGTACTTATCCTTAAGTTCCCACACCAAGTCCTCAATTTTAGATGTGGATATAGGGTCAAGTGCCGAAGTCGGTTCATCCATAAGCAATACTTCCGGCTCTACCGCAAGCGCTCTTGCAATACAAAGTCTTTGTTGCTGACCGCCCGACATACCAAGCGCACTTTTCTTTAATCTATCCTTTGTTTCGTCCCATATAGCCGCCTGTTTTAACGAACGCTCAACTATTTCATCAAGCTTGCTTTTCGCCTTAATTCCGTGCGTTCTCGGACCGTATGCGATATTATCATATATACTCATAGGAAACGGATTAGGCTTTTGAAACACCATACCTACACGTCTGCGAAGTTCATTCACTTCAATATCTCCGTAAACATTTTTACCGTCAAGCAAAACCGTTCCGTCAATCTTACAACCCTCTACAAGGTCATTCATTCTGTTTAGCGTTTTTAAAAACGTAGACTTACCACAACCCGACGGGCCTATAAATGCCGTAACTTTATTTTCGGGAATCTGCATATCAATCCCTTTTAAAGCGTGGAAATCACCGTAATGCAGATGTAAATTCTTTATATCAAATTTCACTTTAAAATTCCATTCCTTTCTATATCATCAATCCTTTGCCGCAAACTTCTTTGCAACAAGTGATGACATAAAGTTAATTATCAACACAAATATCAACAGCACAACCGCCGTTGCATATGCTTGATTTGTGTACAAGCCCTCGCTTGACAGTACATACATATGTATTGCAAGTGTACGTCCCGATGACAGAAGTCCTTTTGAAACCTCCGCAACAGTACCTGCCGTATAAATAAGTGCCGCCGTTTCACCGACAATTCTTCCTATTGCAAGGATAACTCCTGACAATATACCCGGCATTGCCGCCGGAAGAACAATTTTAAACACAGTTCTAAGCTTGCCTGCACCGACTCCGAAGCTTGCCTCACGATATGAATCGGATACTGCAAGAAGTGCCTCTTCTGTTGTTCTCATAATAAGCGGAAGTACCATTATTGCCAACGTTGCCGCACCGGCAAGTATTGAATATCCCCACTTTAAATACGTTACAAAGAACAACATTCCGAACAAACCATATACGATCGACGGTATTCCCGAAAGCGTTTCGGCTGTAAGCCTTATAATACCTACAACCTTGTTGCCCTTTTTCGCATATTCGACAAGGTATATAGCAGTACATATTCCGAGCGGTACTGCAACTATAAGCGAACAGAGCGTCATTTCAATCGTGTTTACTATTGCCGGTAACATTGATACGTTTTCGGTTGTGTAATGTAAGCTGAACAATTTAGGGCTTAAATTAGGCAAACCCTTTATCAATATGTACGCAATCAAAAACAGTAATACACCAAATGTCAAACAGCTTGCAAGGATTACTGTTCCCTTTAATATTTTTGAGCCTAAATGTTTCATTGCTTGTTCCTTCCCTTTACGATACTAAATGATATGTTGATAAGAAGTATAAACACAAACAATACAACACCCGTTGCAATAAGCACTTCACGGTGTAAATCTGCCGCATAACCCATTTCGATTACGATATTTGAAGTCAAAGTTCTGACACCTTTTAAAATGCTTGACGGAATTCTCGCCTGATTACCGGCAACCATAATTACCGCCATTGTTTCACCAATCGCACGGCCTATACCAAGAATAACTCCTGCAAGTATTCCCGATTTTGCCGCAGGTAATATAACTGTAAATATACTTCTTTCCTTTGTTGCACCGAGTGCCAACGCACCCTCATAATAGCTTTCGGGTACACTTCTTATCGCACTTTCCGATACACCGATAATTGTCGGCAAAATCATTATTCCAAGCAAAATCGAGGCTGTAAGCATACTGTTTCCGTTTCCGCCGAAAACCGTTTTTACGAACGGAACAAGTACCACAAGTCCGAAAAAGCCGTAAACTATCGAAGGAATACCTGCTAAAAGCTCCGTAGCAGGTTTGAGGATTTTATATAAGGGTTTTGGACAATATCTCGACATAAATATTGATGTCAGGATACCTACCGGTACACCAATGACGATTGCACCGGCGGTCACATATATACTTCCCAAAATCATCGGGAAGATTCCGAATGACGCAGGACTATCTGTCGGAGCCCAGTTAGTACCCGCAAGGAATTTGAAAAGTCCTACCTTACCCATTGCAGGTATTCCGTTTGCAAAAAGGAATACGCATATCAGCAATACGGCAAGTATTGAAGTAAGGGCAGCGGTGAAAAATACGCCGCCCATTATCTTCTCTTTGTATTTTCTCATGCTATTTCACTCCACATTGTCTTTGTACCTGTAAAGATGTCCTTTATATCCTCTGTTGACATATCGTCTGTCGGATTTTGAGGGTTTACGATTACCGCAATACCGTCAAGTGCAATCGGTGTTGCTGTCAATGCAGCGCTTTCACTGTCTTTTAATTCTCTTGAAGCCATACCGATGTCACAAGTTCCTTCCATTGCACCTGTCATACCGGCAGTTGAGTCACTTGTTTGAAGTTCTATTTCTGCATTTGTATTGACTTTTAGATAAGACTCTTTAAGCTTTTCCATTACAGGTGATACCGAAGATGAACCTGCTACAACGATTTTGCCTGCCGGCTTTGAACCTGCATACGGTTGAGCATCATCATTGATTTTAATATATCCGTCTGAAACTATTTCCTGTCCCTCACTTGATAGGATATAGTCGATAAAGTCTTGTGCAACATCTGAAATATCAGATTTTGTTGCTATATTAAAAGGTCTTGCAACCTTGTATGTACCGTTCTTTACGTTTTCGGCTGTTGCCTCTACTCCGTCAACTTTGACTGCCTTGACGCTTGATGAAAGTGAGCCAAGTGATACATAACCGATACCGTATTCGTCACCGGCAACGTTTGTAAGCATAACGTCAGTCTTGTTTGCGATTACTGCCTCATTTGTTGTCTTGTCAGTCTTTGTGCCGTCTGCACCTTTTTCCTCTATTCCCATAAGCTCTATGAATGCGCCTCTTGTACCACTGCCGTTTTCTCTTGATACAACTGTGATGTCACTGTCTGCTTTAAAATCAGATGACGATGATGTTGTCGAAGTTGATGACTGCGGTGATTGTGTTGTTTCTCCGCAACCTGCAAGGGCTGTCATAGCCATAACGCCTACTAATATTCCTGCCAATAAATTTCTCTTTTTCATTTTTCTTATCTCCTTTTCACTTTATGAGTTTATTATAGACCTCTTATGTAAAATCCACTATCTAAATATGCTTAAATAAATGTAAAATAAAAAGTCGGTTTGTAAAATCCAACTTAAATGTGTAAGATAATTTTTAAATAGCACGCGTTAATAACAAAACAACTTCAACTTACATATTATATACAGCAGAGAAAACTATATAAGGAGGATACACTATGTTTGAAAATGTTTCTGTTATAGGCGGTGATTTAAGACAGCTTACTGTTGCAAAGCTTTTGAAAGCTGAAGGGTATCACGTTTTTCTATACGGCTTTGATAAAGATATACAGCTTGAAACACTTGAATGTGAAACAGATAAAGATTTGGTTTTGAGTGCAGATATAGTAATTTTGCCTGTACCCGTAACCTTTGACGGCAATACAATTAACTCGCCTTACGCAAAAGAACCGATGATTATTGATGATTTTCTGAGTGAAATAAACCCGTCCGCTTTGGTGTTCGGCGGACAAATACAACCTAATTTTCAAAAAGCACTTGAAGATAACCATATCGCATATCGCGACTACCTTAAACGCGAAGAACTTTCAATAAAAAATGCCGTCCCTACGGCATTGGTGATATAGGTATTGATTTTGGGGATATAAAAACAGAGAGTGTGAGATTATTTCTGTAAAATTAATTTTTCTATGATAAAATACTTAGTTTTATTTGGGCAGATAAGCAAAATTCAGCTTATCTGCCTTTTTGTAATATAGCACGGATTTCCTCCCGCGTCAAGAGCGGTCTTGTAAAAGACCGTATTTTTTACACTATATATCTGTATATCTGTAAAAATATATGCTAAACAAGTCGTCCGTCATACATGATTGACAATTCTCCGTAAACTCTGCCCCAATTTCTAAGTGGCATTGTCCACTTCTTTGTTGCTTCAAATGTTGCCAAATACAGTGCCTTTAGAAGGGCTGTATCGCTCGGGAATACGCTCCTTTGGCTATTCAATCGACGTAGTACACTATTAAGGCTTTCTATTGCATTTGTTGTATACATGACTTTTCTGACTTCTGCTGAAAATTTGAACATCGGTGATAAAACATCCCAATTTTCTTCCCATCTTCTCATCGCATT